>CAYMHW010000001.1:0-6417 GCA_964390365.1 uncultured Comamonadaceae bacterium
GAGTCCGAGGATGGCAAGTATTTCATTGATGAACAGCGGTTTGGGCCGTATCGGTTCTGGCATCACTTGCACCGCTTCACGCCGGCTGATGGGGGCGTTTGGATGGACGACGTCCTGCATTACGTGCTGCCTGCTGGGCCGTTGGGCGAACTCATGGGGGCGTTGATGCTGAACTCAAAGGTGGACGGCATCTTCACCTACCGCGGCGAAGCCTTGAAGCGCATTTTCCCTGGAGCCTCGGACGCCGAACAGCACCGCCAGAAAATATAAGCGGGCCACCCCCGTGAAGGGATGGCCCGCCGCACCGCGTGGGTGATCAATCGGTCAGTCGCACTTTTCGTGGGGAACCACGATGCGCAAGGCGGGGCTGTAAACCGTTTCGGATCCAGCGGCATCGGAGAAGCCGAGGATGTAGTAAACGCCTGCGGGCAAGGTCCACGAGAAGTCCTCGCCGGCTCCGAAGTCCATGTCGAACGTGTTGCTGCCGACTTGAACCGTCACGGTTCGAGCGCCTGCACCGTTGATGAAGGAGGCGTCGATTCCGCCGTCGCCCGCGCTGGCTGAGGAGGCGGGGGAGATGCGCCAGGTGCCGCTCAATTCCATTTGGCCTGGTTCCGTAAGCGTGAACGAATCGGAAGCGGTGCAACCCGTCGTCGCATCGGTCACCGTCAGCGAATACGTCCCTGCGTCCAACCCGATGCGGTCCTCCGTAGTCGGCCCATCCGCCCAAGCGAACGAAACGCCGGAAGCCGTGATGTCGATTGCGCCGTCGCCAGACCCCAACTCCGACAAGTCCGTCGTGCTGCCGCTCAACGCGATTTCTCCCTGTTCCATGAGCACCCAGTACATCGTTCCCGTCAATCCGTTGTCATCGGTAGCGGTCAGGAACAGCGTGTCGCGCACGGCGCTTGCCCCTCCCGCGGCGTCGAACGAAACGATGAGCAGAGATCCGCTCACGCTTCCCGAGAATTCACCACCGGCCGGTCCGCCCGTCACGGAGTAAGTCAACGGCGTGGCGCTGGGGTCGCCGGCAAAGACGGTATCGAGGTCCAAGGTCAACGCCGCCGCACCGAAGCAAACCGTATCGGCCGCAAGCGAATCCGCCACCGGATTCAAGTTGGCCGAGGAGATGGTGAATTGCGCGGTGGCCGTGCAGCCGCCTTCGTCGGTGACGGTGACGTCGTAGTCGCCTGCCGTCAGCCCGCTCAATGCAGCCGTGGTCGGGCCGTGGTCCCAAACCGGGCTGTAACCGCTCTGCGGAGTGCCCGCATCCTTGAGGCAACGCGTGGGGTAGCCGTACTTGTCATTCAACGACTGGGTGTACAGTGAAGTGGAAGCGGACGAAACGTAGTAGGTTCCCACGTTGATTTTGCCGGCCGTAGTGGACAATTCGGAAGTGCCCATCCAGGCCTTCGTGCCGTCACCATACGCGTAAATCACGTTGGCGCGCACTCCGGAGGGTCGGAAGGTCATGCCGCTGGCGTTTGTCAATCCGGCGAACGGATCGGACCAGGTTCCCGTCACGGTGTCGCCCAGGGCGGCACTGCCTTCTGTGAAAGCCGCGTCCGATCCCGTATTCAGGGCCAGCACTTCCAAGCGGTTGGGCACGTGGTACCCCGACGGGCACAGGTTGTTCTCCGTTGAGGTCAACGCCGCCGCGCTGTAGAAGTACCCGTCGGTGGTGAGGTTAGAGGCGCCGCCTTCCGGATCCGCGTACATCGGCGTGGTGGTGCCGTTGCTGTAGAGGCCGTTGCCGGTTTCCTGCGTCAGGGAGGTGCCGTCGTTGAATTGGGTGGTTTGCAGGTTTTGGCCAAACCAACATTGGTCGCCCACCTCGTGCAACGTGTACTCCACACCGAAGTAGGTCACCGACGTCTCGCCGTAGCAAGGGCCGCTCGTGCTGGCGGCCGGTGCGCCACCATCGAACACCAACTCGATCTCGCCATCCGTGGCCACCCAGGAGCTGGCATCGGTCACCGTCTCGGTAATGCTCACGGACGCAAGCTCTGTCACCGTGAACGCTGCGTCGAGCGTGTCCCCGTTGTCGTCTTCAGCTGTTACCGTCAGCACGGCGGTGGCGTCATCGCCCGCTCCACTGAAATCGATGGTCAGGTTGCTTCCGCTCACGCTCGCCGTGAATTCGCTGCCCGCAGGTCCTCCCGTCACCGAGAACGTCAGGCTGCCCACAGGAGCCGTGAAGTGCTGGGACAGGTCGATGACCACATCCGCACCGCCCGAGCAAACCATGGTGTCGGCAAGTGCAGCCGTGAGCAGGGGAGTGGGCTCGCTCGCGCCGAAGGTCGGCTCCTCGGCAAACGCTCGCATCGGACGCACCTTATACGACAACGACTTGCCCAACGCCCCGAAGAAATTCGAGTACTGGCCGGACCAGGTTTGGGCTGAGCCCGTGTCGAACCATTCGGTTGCGGTCCAGTGGGTGTAAGGTGGTTGTGGAATCGGTGCCACAAATCCAAGGCTGTCCCAAACCGTGGCATCGCCAGCAAGCGCATCCCGCAAAGTGGAAAACTCATCCTTCGCTGGCAGGAACCAGTCGTCGAAAAATGCGCCATTCTCCACCACCCAAACGCTGTCCGCATACTGAGCCGCGTGGGGCGTTTCATCACATCCCGCCACGATCATCGCCGTGGCGGGTGCACCATCGCCCAAAGCGCTCATGTCAGCGGTTCCAATGCTGTAAGGGTTGGGGAAATCCAGTGGGGCGTAGCCATCGCCCTGGCAACCCCACGGCCGATCGACCTGCAGGTCAACGGGCGAAAGTTCGAGGTAATCGAATCCAGGGTGCTCGTCGTTCTCGTCGACGAAGAAGATGATGCCGCCCGCCGGTCCGACGTCGCCCACGCTGTAAGAGAACGACAGCGGCGTGTTGAAGCTGTATTCGGGGCTGTATCGCGTCACGCCGTTGACAACCGCGTACGAGCGCGCGTAGTAGGTGGTGTTGCCATCCAAGCCGGTCACATTGGCCGTGAAGGTCCCGGGGCCGGTGCTGGCGTCGATGACCTGGGTGTCGGCGGTTGTGGGGGCTGGGGTGGTGCCGTAGACGAAGCCGCGCTCGGTGATGGTGCCTGCTTGAGTTGGGATTTGGCCCGTCAGCGAAGCCGCTCCTTCAGCCGGCTGGATGTCCAAAATGGATCCGCCCAACGGCAGCACATGGTAAATCCCCATCTGGTTCGTGTAATCGTCACCCGCCGTGACCAACATGTCCATCAAGCCATCCCCATCGTAGTCGGCAAGGTCGAGGAAGCCTCCCATGTTCTCAAATGAATTCACGATGGTCGTTCCCGTGAATGCCCCACTGCCGTCGTTGCGAAAAACGCGCGACCAGTTGTTCCAAAATGAAGCCGCGATGTCCAAATCGCCGTCCGCATCGAAGTCCACCAACTCGAAACTCGAGGCACCCGATACGACTTGCGTGAGGGCAAAGGTGCCGGTTCCATCGTTTTCAAAAAACAGGCCTCCATCGCCCACCAAGTCCACATCCCCATCGCCATCCACGTCGCCCGATTTGAACTCATTGATGTTGGTCAAAGCGCCTCCTGCGTCCTGCTGGATCACATGCTCCACCCACCCTGTGGAAACGTCTCCCGTGTTCTCCAGCCAGAACCACTTTTCGGGGTATCCCCCGGTGGGCCAGCCCAACGAAGAAGCCGCGATGTCTTGGTCTCCATCCCCATCGAAGTCACCAAAAACGGGAGCGTAGGTGTAATAGTAGTCGTTGGTCAGGGTGGCCCAAAGCGTCATTCCGCCGCCATCGGAAAGGTCGTTGCGATAGAGCTTGACGCTTGTCGTGCTCGTGGTCACCAAATCCGGATCTCCGTCCCCATCGAGGTCCGCCAAATCCACCCACCAAGTCGTTCCCGTCACAAAACTGCCTCCACTGAACTGCCCAGTGCCGTCATTCAGCACCCAACGAAGTGGTGAAGTCCCACCGCGACCATTGAGCACCAAATCGACGTCTCCGTCTTGATCGAGGTCACGCGCCTTCAGGCTTTTTGCACGACTGAGGTCGGTCACTTGTTCGTTGAACGCTCCGAAGGTGCCATCGCCGTTTCCGAAGGCGACCTTCAATTGACCGGGATCGTTGTTCCATTGGTGGCCCCAAACGCCCGCCAAGTCCAAGATCCCGTCGCCGTTGAAGTCCGCCGAAGTCACGTCGGAAATGGCGACCGTGTCGTTGGACCAGCTGTTTTGCGTGGTCCAAAAGTTGCCCGTCGCATACGCATCGTTCGTGAGCCCCGTCACCCGGGTCGTCAGCAAAAACGAATTCAGGGTTTCCGATGTGGAGCTGGTCCAACCGGTTGATCCCGAAAACTCCAGCAGGTCGCCAGGCCACAAGGCCTCACTCGGTGTGAATTCAATGGTGGCCGTGCCAGCGCCCGTCCACGAACCGTCGATGGTGCCACGGAACCTACTCGAGATGGCAATACCGTCCGCAATGTCAGCAGGGGTGGGAGCATCGAAGGTGAGCACCACCGTCTCGTTCGTTTGAATCCCTGAGTTGGGCACGTCGGGCGTGCTTGAGATCAGGTTCAACTGGGCGTATAAATCGGAGGAAAGGAGTCCAATTGAGATGAACAGCGCCGCAGTCTTAACGGGGTTAAACATTGTTTTATGCATGATAATTCGAGTCTTGTCTCTAAATTATCACATGCTGACTCGCGGATTTATGTGAAATCCCGGATGTTGGAGATGGTGATACGTGATGTGATGAGTTGGTACAGGTGAAATCGGCGGTCTTCGCACCTTGAACTCATCCATGTTGAAAACTGCGTCGAACAATTCGGGCTGGGCTTTGTTTAGCCTTGGAACACAAACCTTCAACAGAATGAAACATTCGTACACCTTTATGATGCTTGCGCTGAGTGCTCTTCTGAGCATCGGTGCATTCGCCCAAAACCCTTGCAACACCCCCGGTGTGGTGGTCGAGGCAAGCGGCTTGTCCTTCACCCCATCGAACTTGACCATTGAGGCGGGTGAGACCGTTGTTTGGGTCAACTATGGCGGCACCCACGATGTCAACGGGATTTCATCGACCACGGGAGAAGCTTGGTCCAACCCCGAACCGTTCTCGGCCCCACTCGTCACGGGTTCCATGGCGGGGGTGTGCATGGGCTCCTTTACGTTCACGGTGCCGGGTACCTACCAGTACGATTGCTCATATGGAAGTCACGCAGCAAACGGCATGGTCGGCACCATCACGGTCACGCCTCCGCCGTCGAACACGGTGGTGGACGTCATCGTCAACAGCGCTGACCACAACACCTTGGAAACGGCCGTGGTGACCGCTGGCTTGGCGGGGACATTGAGCGGTGACGGACCGTTTACTGTGTTCGCACCCACGGATGCTGCTTTCAGCGCGTTGCCCCCTGGCGTCCTTGAAAGCGTCTTGGCGGACAACGAGCTCCTCACGTCCATTTTGACCTACCACGTGGTGGGCGGCACGACCGTGAGCACCGACCTCATGGACGGCATGGTGGTGGAAACGTTGAATGGCGAATCGGTTACGGTGAGCATCAACGCCGACGGGGTGTTCATCAACGATGCAGAAGTCACCGTTGCGGACATTGCGGCGGATAACGGCGTGGTACACGTCATCGATGCGGTGTTGTTGCCGCCCAATCCGCAATCGAACACGGTGGTGGACGTGATTGTGAACAGCGAGGACCACACGACGTTGGAAACCGCGGTGATTGCAGCGGGGTTGGTGGAAACGTTGAGTGGGGAAGGGCCGTTTACGGTGTTCGCTCCGACCGATGGCGCGTTCGCCAACTTACCAGAGGGCACGCTCGAATCCGTGTTGGCTGACAACGATTTGCTGACCGCTATTTTGACCTACCACGTGGTGGGCGGTACGAACCTGAGCACGGACCTCATGGACGGCATGACCATCGAAACGCTCAATGGGGAAGAGTTGAACGTGGCCATCACCGCGGACGGCGTGTTCATCAACAACGCGGAGGTCATCGTGGCGGACATCGCGGCGGACAATGGGGTGGTGCATGTCATCGACGCTGTGTTGCTCCCGCCGAGCCCGCCGTCCAATACCGTTGTGGACATCATTGTGAACAGCGAGGATCACACGACCCTTGAGACCGCCGTCGTTGCAGCCGGTTTGGTGGAGACCCTGAGCGGGGAAGGTCCCTTCACGGTGTTCGCTCCCACGGATGCGGCGTTCGCAGCACTGCCCGCTGGCACGATCGAAGCGGTGTTGGCTGACATTGACTTGCTCACTTCGATTTTGACCTACCACGTGGTGGGTGGCACGACCCTGAGTACTGACCTCATGGACGGCATGGTGGTGGAGACGTTGAACGGTGAATCGGTCACGGTGACCATCAACGCGGAGGGCGTCTTCATCAACGATGCGGAAGTGACGGTGGCGGATCTCGTTGCGGACAA
>CAYMHW010000001.1:6517-90567 GCA_964390365.1 uncultured Comamonadaceae bacterium
AGGGCGTCTTCATCAACGATGCGGAAGTGACGGTGGCGGATCTCGTTGCGGACAATGGCGTGGTGCACGTCATTGACGCGGTGCTGCTGCCGCCGACTCCCGAGTCGAATACGGTCGTGGACATCATTGTGAACAGCGAGGATCACACGACCCTTGAGACCGCCGTCGTTGCAGCCGGTTTGGTGGAGACCCTGAGCGGGGAAGGTCCCTTCACGGTGTTCGCTCCCACGGATGCGGCGTTCGCAGCACTGCCCGCTGGCACGATCGAAGCGGTGTTGGCTGACATTGACTTGCTCACTTCGATTTTGACCTACCACGTGGTGGGTGGCACGACCCTGAGTACTGACCTCATGGACGGCATGGTGGTGGAGACGTTGAACGGTGAATCGGTCACGGTGACCATCAACGCGGAGGGCGTCTTCATCAACGATGCGGAAGTGACGGTGGCGGATCTCGTTGCGGACAACGGCGTGGTGCACGTCATTGACGCGGTGCTGCTGCCGCCGACTTCCGTTCAGGAGGCGCAGGCTGCGGCTTGGCAGGTGTTCCCGAATCCCTCGGTGGACGTGATCCGCATCGAGGGGTGGAATAACATGGAGCGCGACATCTTGGTCGTCAATGCGATGGGCCAAACCGTCGCCCAGTGGAACCCCTCGCAACAAGCCTTCTCCATCGAAGCGCTTGAAACGGGCATCTACTTCCTCGGAACGCCCGAAAACGGATGGAAACGATTGGTGATTCGTTGATTCTTCAACGATGGGTTGAAGGGCCTCGATGCTTCGGCGTCGGGGCCTTTTTTATGCATTGAAGAGGACGACCCAAACATTGAGCGAAGTCGCCACCACGAGCCAGGCCACGTACGGCACGAGCCACCACTCACCGCGCTTGCAGAACCGCCACATCATCAAGACCGATGCAAAAAGGAGCACGAGGTCCAGCAAGGCCAAATCCGGGAGCTTCGCCGCAAAGAACAGCGGATTCCACGCCACATTCAAGACCCACTGGATGGCATACCAAAGGTAAAGTCGGCGGGGATGGCGCGGTTGGGTTTGGCCCATGAACACCGTGAGCGACAGCATGACCACCGTCCAAGCAATGCCAAACGTCGCACCCGGAGGAATCCACGGCGCCTGATTCAAGTTCGCATACCAATCCGACTGCACCCCGGGTCCCGTGAACAACCCGCCGATGGCCAGCGCCGCGAAATTCAGCACCCCAAAAAGCCCCAACGCCTTCCAGTTCAATTGTTTCATCGGGGAGAAGTTACGTGCAATCGGTTCAATCAGCCCATTGAACCCCCAACAAGCGCGGAAGTTCCGTGACCGGCATCGCAAATCCGAGCCCCTCCACGCCTTCGTCCATGATCTTCTCCGTTACGATGCCCACCAAGGTGCCGTCGGGACGAGCAAGCGCGCCACCGCTGTTGCCGGGGCTGATGCTGACATCGGTTTGGATGAGCGTTCTCGCCCCATCCCGTCGGTTGCCCGAAACGATGCCGCGGGTCAACGTCGCGCCGAGGCCCACGTCGTAGGGGGTACCAATGGCGAATACGTCCTCGCCCAATTCGGGAAAGGCCGCGACATCGATGGCAAAGGGCCGGAGTCCTTCGGCCTCCACTTTGACCAAGGCCAAATCCCACACCGGGTGGTACCGCACCAGCCGTCCTTCCCGCTGCGTGCCGTCGTGGAACGTTACGGTGAAACGCGTGGCGGTGTCGGAGGCGACGTGGTGGTTCGTCAGAATCCAACCCGTCGCATCGAGGATGCATCCGCTGCCGTGTCCCGATTCGTCCTCGATCGTCACGATGCTCTCCACGGCGCTCGCCACCTTTCCCGGCGCATGCGCCGAGGGCTGCAACACAAGCGGCGCCCAATGGGCCGACCACAAGGAATCCGCGTCTTCGAGCGATTGGGCATCCCGAAGGATGCGCTCATCCTCTGCGGCCGCAAATGCGGCGCGCGACACGGCGTCCACAAGGGCATCGCGGTTGAACCCCAAGTCACCGGTTTCATAAATGTGCCACGTCGAAGGCGTCGTCAACTCCACCGTATCCACGGCCATCCCAAACGGGTGCTCCACCCACCACCGCGTCACCGCTTCGTAACGCACCGCACGAGCCAAGCGGTCTTCGTTCAACCCGACCAGCTCTCCGCGCAACGGCCAAGCCTCCTCCGTTCGCAACAAGGACGAGGAAGGAGGTGCCTGAAATCCACGATCCGTAAACAGCTCCACCAGCTCCGTGTCCAAATTTGTGTCTTCCAGCCTCACCGCTTCCCGCGACGCATTGCGACCGATCCAGCGTTCTCGATCGTAGTCCCGAACCGACTCGAAATACCGCCAGGCATGCGCCCCGGCATCCAAGTTGAAGTCGAATTGCTGAAGCTCCATGAGACGCGCGTCATCCGGAGCCACGGGCATGGGGGAGAGCGCGTCGAAGGAATAGGCGGGCTGGAACACTTTTTTCGGATTCATCCAGACCGCCACGAAATTGCCGAAGGTGATGAAAAAACCGCCGGCAATGAGTCCTTCCGTCCCTGCATCGGAACCGCGGACCATGCCGATGATGCCGCCGGCCATTCCCGCCACATCGCCGAACTTCCAGGGATTGAGTCGGCTCGCACTCACGATGTGATGTTCTGGGAAACACCCCGGCGCATCGAGTGCAATGAGCTCCAACCGGGCGCGGTTCGCCAGCGGCACTTCTGCCTGGTGCGTCCCCACTTCATCGTACCGAGCGCGATAGGTCGGATTCCAAGCCACGCCCACGTGAAGGGGGGCATGGGAGATGGCGGTGCTGTCACCGGATTCGACTTCGACCCACGATTTGGTCGTGCTCGCAAAAGGACTGCAGGCCGTTAACAGCATTGCAGCCATGCCGATAAAAACGAGTCCGCGATTCACAGCTTGCTCCCAACGCCTGCGGAAAGTCCACCTCCTAAAATGGGGTAGGAGCCCACAGGTCCCACGCCATAGCCGGCCGTCAACCAAATGCCCCAATCGCGCTTGCCCCAAAACGAGCTCCTCCCCACCCAGGCCACTTCAAACCCGAGGGACTCCGATTCAATCGGTGAGGGATTCGTTGCGTCTGCTCGCTCCGTTCCGAGGAACACGAGGGCGTCTGCAGTCAGTTGCATCGAAGCCGTTCCTTGCGCCCGGTAAGCCGCACCGTTTACCTCCCGCATGATTGCAATGTGCTGCGAGCGGAACAATCCCACACCCGCAGCCAATTCGGTATACGTCACGTTCTCCGAAGAACCGAAGGGGGAATACCGGGTATCGCGGAAGCCCAACCCGCCGTGCACCCCAAAGCGGGACTTCCGATCAATCGGCGTCTCCGTCCGGTACTTCGTAATGACATCTCCCGATGAAGTGGACATCAAGGTGATGGGTTTCATTTTCGTTTTTGTGGACGCGTTGAGGAAGAACAGCCCCGAGGCGCGCATCGAGGGAGAAACCGAGTTGTCCAGCAACGTCATCAATGAAGGCAGCCGCACGGTGAACACCCCGAGGTCTTTGTTGAAGTAATCGATTTTCATGCCGTCGCGCACGTTGCTTTGCGTGGCGCCGAAGGACAGCAAGATGGTGGCCAAATCGTCAGGAGAATTCGACAGGATTTCATACTCCATGGTGGTCCCGTCTTCAAATTCAGCCGTTACACGTTGCGATAAGGCCGAACTCGCAGCGAGCACCGCCGCGGCGAATAATAAAATGCGTTGCATGGTTCAATCAATTGCGGCGCCAACTTACCGCAAATTCCGCTTGCTTCGACGCTCCAACGCCTCCAATCCGGCGACGTGCAGGACCATGAGCAGCAGGCCGTAAACCAAGTCGTCTGCGGGCATGGAGAAGATGCGCCACCTGGTGTTCTCGTCGTTGTTGTACCAAACGATTTGGTCTGCAACGATTTCCGGCTCGCGGTGGAGGAGGGGGTAGGCCGTGAAGTCGATGCCAGTGAGCACCCCGTTGCTGATGATGAAGGGAACGAGCAGCACGGCGTAGGCGAACCAAAAATGCCCGAACCACCGATTCGGCCGGAACAGCAGGAACGACAGGGTTAGAAAGAGGACGGTGGCGGTGGTGGCGGGGTAGATTTGGCCTGCAAACTCCCACGCCAACCAAGCGGAAAACAGCCAAACCGCCAACGTCACCGAGCGCGCCCCGAAGCGAAACGCCCCCACCGACGGCACATAATGCTTCAGCGTGGCGTACGTGAACGTGCACGCATACGGCACGGCGATGAAAAAGCCCCACTCCTCGATGGGCAAGCCCAGCAGGTCAATCCCCACCAAATAATCCGGATTGAAGCCCCAAACCCCGCGCTCCGTGAACAGCACATCCCACGCCACGAACCCCGCGAGCACCGCAGCATTCACCGGCCAGTAGGAGCGCCACTGCTTGTAAAACGCCACCCGCCGATCAAAGCTCAACAGGAGCGTCGGAAGCAGAACCGCCAAATCAACCCAAAGGTACAGGGCGTTCATGACCGCTGGCGTTCAAGGCTCGCCCGCGCTTCACGGAAGTATTTCGGTGGTACATACAGCATGCCGAAGCACTCACCGTCCTCTTTCCCGAGGTGCTTGTGGTGCACCTTGTGCGCCTTTCGAATGGCCATAAAATACACGTTCTGAGTGCGTTTGAACCACGGGAAACGCTGGTGAATGAACACATCATGCACCAGGAAATAGGCCAAACCATACACCGCAATGCCCACCCCGATCCAGAGCTTAAAATCTCCTCCGGCCATGAGCCCCGTCATGATTCCGAGTGCACTCGGCACGGCGAAAATGAGGAAGAACGCATCGTTCTTTTCAAAAAAACCTGGGCCGTGCGTGTGGTGGTCTTCGTGGAAAAACCACATCGCTCCATGCATCAAGTATTTGTGGGCCAACCACGCAACGCCTTCCATTCCGATGAAAGTGCCGACGACCCAAGCTGCTGCAATCCAACCGTTCATTTCAAGACCATTCTAACCAGTTCAACACGATGAAGAAAACCGCCATCATCCACCACAGCCCCCGCCAAACCCGCTGGTGCTCTGGCGAAGGTACAGCGGGAGCGAACAGAAGCAATACAAAGGAAACCACCCACCACGACCCAAAGTTCCACCACGGAATGGATTGCCCCGCGACGTCCCAAGAAGGAGAAGCCATCCATGGGATTTGGTCCGCTGACCACGCCCACCACTTCGCTCGGATGGCCACCGGTTCAATGAGGCCATCCATGGCGGTCATCAGCGTGGCCCCCAAACCAGCTTGCACCCAACGACCGCCCACATCGTAGCGGCTTCCCTGCAGCAACAGGAGCCACATCCAACCGAGGAGCAAAGGAACCCCGGCAATCACGGGCCCAAGCGTTGAGCCATAGGAATACGCGCCGAACAACATGCCCGACTGCACGCCGACGACTTCAGCTGCATAACCCGCCGCGGCCACTCCCCACCACCACGCGGTGCGCGCCGGCCAAGCGTGCCAGAGCGCTAACCCGCCAGCGACCAGCAAATTCAAAGGCGTAAGCGGCCAAATCCACTCGCCATGCCCCAACACCACCCCGGCAATGCCCACGGCGTGCAGGATGGCGATCACACCCAATGCGATTCCCTTGGTTTTCATGGGATGGGCTCGTTTTCCTTGACCAAATCGCTGACGATCTTGCCGCTGAGTAGGCACAGTGGGATGCCGCCTCCGGGGTGGACACTCCCGCCGCAGAAATACAGTCCCTGCACGTCCTTCGACCGGTTGCGATGCCGCAAGAATGCGGCTGCAGGGGAGTTGGAACTGGTGCCATAGAGGGCGCCTTTCCAACTGGACGTTCGCCCTTCGATGTCACGCGGTGTCAACCGGGCTTCGGCCTCAATGAAATCCGCAACGGATTCCGAAGGCGCCAACTCACCCGCAGCACGGAGAGCGGCATCCACGCGGCGTATCGTAGCCCCTTTCAAGGCGGCAATGCGCGCCTCCGTCATGTGCTCCGGATCGGCCGCCACGTTCAGCAGGACAAACCAATTCTCACCTCCGTCCGGCGCATCCCCGGGCTCAAGCTTGGACGAAATGTGCACGTACACAGTCGGGTCCTCCGCAGGATCGCCCTGAGAACGGATGGCCTCGAATTCCTTTGCATAGTCCTCGCTGAAAAACAAGTTGTGCAAGTGAAGCGAAGGAAATGACCGGCGAACGCCCCAATAAAAAATCAAGCCCGAGGTCGAGCGTTCACGCGCCAAGGCTGCATGGGGTCTCGGACGGTGGGGAAGGAGGCGCGTGTACGTCGGGTGGATGTCCGCATTGCTGACCACCAAATCGGCCGGGAATCGATGATCGCCCGCGAGCACTCCCCTTACGCGGTTGCCATCGAGTAGGATTTCATCAGCTGTGGTGTTGAAAACGAATCGAACGCCCGCGCACTCCGCCAGTCGGTGCAAATGGCGGGTAATGGCAATCATTCCGCCTTCCGGGAAGAAGGTGCCCATGGCGTGCTCCAAATGCGGAATCACCTGCAACATCGCAGGCGCACGCATCGGATCGGATCCATTGTACGTCGCGTACCGATCGAGGAACTGCACAAGTTCTGCATCCAAACCGTACCCCGCATTGCGCCGATGAAACGTGCCCATCAGAGGCAACCTCAACGCGTCCTTCCCCACATGCCGCAACCGCTCCCAAGAATACGTCGATCGCTCGTGCAAGCTGGACTCCAAGAACAACGGCCGCGTTGCTTCGAACGCCGCGGTCGAGTCGGCGAGGTACCGCTCCAACCGCGCTCCCATTTCCGCGCCCCACGTGTCGTCCACCGATGCAGCGCGCTTCTCCGGATCCGACCAAGCCACCCACGTCCGACCACTGGGCCAGAAGTAATGCGCCGAGCGATCCAATTGCCGGTAGCGGAAAGGAGGGAGGCCCGGGTGTTGAGCTCGAACCAAAGCATCCAGCTCCATCACCAAATCCGGCCACGTAAACAACGAAGGCCCCGCGTCAAACCGGTACCCGCCCACCTGGACTTCCCGGAGTTTGCCCCCCGGCTCCTCAGCCTGCTCCAAAGCGGTCACGCGCCAACCCTGCATCGCCAACCGAATGGCCGCCGAAAGCCCCGCCACGCCCGCTCCGATGACGACCGCCTCCTTCATGCCTTGCGGGTTGCCCGCGCCATCACCTCCGGGAAACAAATCCGAAACCAAGCAGTGAATCGCTCGGGGTGCGCCGCCAGTTCGTCAGACAATTCATCCAACGCCACGTAGCGGTACGCGGCAACCTCCTCCGGATTGATGCGCGGCTCGGCATCGGTTACGCCCGTTAGCACGTGATCGAGCTCGTGTTCGGTCAGGTCGTGATCCAATTCCGCTCGGTAGATGAAATGAAAGGCCCGCTCCATGTTCGCCTCCATTCCCATTTCCTCCATCAAGCGCCGGTGGGCGGCCTCCTCGACGGTTTCGCCGTCGCGCGGATGGCTGCAACAGGTGTTCGTCCAAAGTCCCCCCGAATGGTATTTGTCATGGGCCCGCTGGTGCAGCAACAATTCCCCACGCGTGTTGAACAGGAAGATGCTGAAGGCCCGGTGCAGCAGGCCGCGCTCGTGGGCCTCCATTTTTTCCATGGTACCGATGGCGCGGTCGCTTTCGTCGACTAAAATGACATATTCCTTATCCAAGGTCATGGTTCAAGGGCGAAGGTTGCTTCTACGAAGTTCTCAAATCGGGGGGATTCGGACCAAAACCCTTCCTCAAGCGCCTCCAAGCACCTCCTCCGATCTTCCTCCAATTCCGCCCGATACCCCAGAAACTTCGGCGCACTCGATTGAATTCCATACCGGACCAACCGCAAGTTCGGCGCTTCCGGCTGCTCCAGGATGACAGCTTCCAACGCATCGCGCCACGTCACAAACGTGTTCCATTGGTCGATGGGATTCCAACCGTGGTTCGCATGGATCATCTCAGCTGCAGCCCGAAAAGCGGTAACCTCTGCGGGAGATAGGTTGCCTGAAGGCGCGGTTTGGACAAAGTTCAAATAGGCCGCTGCCTCAGCGGGTTCTTGCCACCGCTCACACACCACCCGATAAGCGTCCAACCACGGCGATTGCGCCCAAGCCGACAACGTCAGCGACACCCCCAACAGCAACGCCCAAGCCTTTCGCATCAAAGCAAATTCAGCTGGTGCCGGACGAATGAGCCGAAGAACAACGTCGCCTTCTTCGAATTGGGGATCCGAATGCGCTCCTCGAGGATGCGCTCGCTTGGCAGTTGCTTGATTTTTTGGAACAGCCGCAGGTAGTAGATGTAGGCCACGTAAACGCCCAAACGGCTTTCCTTCGGCAATTGGATGATGCCCGCATACGCGGCCTCGAAGTCCGCCCCAATTTCCTGTTCAATCCGCGCCTTCGTTTCGTCGTTGAACTCTTCCATGTCCAGGCCGGGGAAGTAAGTGCGGCCCATCTCCATGTAGTCGGCCCGCATGTCCCGAAGGAAGTTGATTTTTTGAAACGCTGCACCGAGGCGACGGGCGGGGGGCAGGAGCTTTTTGTACATCGCATTGTCTCCACTGACGAAAACGCGCAGGCACATGAGGCCCACTACTTCGGCCGAACCGACGATGTACTCTTCAAATCCCGTGCGGTCATAGACTTGGCGATCGAGGTCCCACTCCATGCTGCGGAGGAACAAATCCACGTGCTCCCGGTCGATGCTGTGCTCGTGGTAGGCCACTTGGAACGCCTGCAAAATGGGGTTCATGCTGAACCGGCGCTCCAAGGCCAAATAGGTGTCGTGCTTGAACTCGTCGAAGAGCTCGCGCTGGTTTTGGTCATGAAAGGAGTCCACGATTTCATCGGCAAACCGAACGAATCCGTAAATCGCATAAATCGCATCGCGCACCTGCGGAGCCAAGAACCGGATGCCCAGGCTGAACGACGTGCTGTAACTTCGGGTGGTTCGGTTGCTGCACGCTTGGCAGACTTGGTTGTAGAGGGCGATTTTGTCCATGACCTTCAATTAACCGATGGTGGCCGACTCAAGTTCACGGCGCGTTGATTTTCCCGTTCGCTTCAAGTAGCGATCGGCCTCATTGGCCGCCACATCCCCGCTGATGAGGCTCGGGGGAACCCCCGGGCCGGGCGTGGTCAGTTGGCCGGTGAAAAACAGCCCAGGCAACTTGCTCCGCATCTTCGGCTTCAAGAAGGCGGTTTGCTTCAAGGTGTTGGCCAAACCGTAAGCATTGCCCTTAAACGCAGAATAATCCGAAATGAACTCCTCGTGCGCAAAGCTCCGCTTGTAGACAATGTGCGGCCGAATGTCCACGCCAGTATGCGCCTCCAACCGCGTCAACAGCTCGTCGAAGTACCGGTCGCGCAATCCCGGCTCATCCGTCAGCCCCGGAGCAACGGGAATCAGGAAGAACAGGTTTTCGCACCCCTCGGGCGCCACCGAAGCGTCCGTGACCGACGGCGCCGAAACATAAAACAGCGGATTTTCCGGCCACGTCTTCGAATCGTAAATGGTCTCCGCATGCGGGCCAAACGGCGTGTCAAAGAACAAGTTGTGGTGCTCCAACCCCTGAACCCGTCGATCCACGCCGACATAAAACAGCAACGAGCTGGGCGACATCGTGCGCTTTTCCCAGTACGCTGCATCGTAGCGCCGATAGGCCTCGGGCAACAGGCGCTGTTCCACATGGTGGTAATCGGCGCCCGCCACCACGGTGGCTGCCCGACGCACGGAACCGTCTTTCAACGTTACTCCTGAAACCGCTTGATCGGCCACATCGATGCTGGCCACTTCCACGCCGTATTCGAACGCAACGCCATGGCGTTCGGCCACCCGAACCATGGCGCGGACGATCTCGTGCATTCCGCCCATGGGATACCACGTACCGAGCATCGTGTCCGCGTAGTTCATCAGGCTGTACAGGGCCGGAGTTTGTTCTGGTTTCGCCCCCAAAAAAAGCACCGGAAACTCCATCAACTGCAGGATTTTCGGGTGCTTGAAGTACTTCCGAACGTGCTCGCTGAACGACTTGAACAAGGTCAATTTCGTCGCATTGTAAATCGTGGAAGCCTGGGCGAATTCCATGGGGGAGTGGGCGGTCTTGCGAACAAATTGCCCCATTCCGATGGTGTATTTCACCCGCGCTTCTTCCATGAACGCTTCGAGCTGGTCACCCGAGCCCGGTTCAATCGCCTCAAATTGCGTCTTCAGTTTATCGAAATCCGCTTCGACGGACCACGGCGCATCCTCAAACCAAACTTTATACGAGGGATCAAGTCGGACCAAATTCAGTTCTCGATGAACGTCAGTACCGAACATGTCAAAATATTCCTCGAACACATCAGGCATCCAGTACCAACTCGGCCCCATGTCGAAAGTGAAACCGTCCGTCTTGAAGACTCGGCATCGACCACCAGCGTGGTCATGTCGCTCCAACACAGTTACTCGGTAGCCTTTCTTGGCGAGTGACGTGGCAGCTGCGATTCCTGCGAATCCAGCTCCGATGACCAAGGCGTCTTGGGCACCTCCGGGGATGCTGTCGTTCATGTTGATGTGAACAATGTCGTTCAACATTCGGTTCAACCGACATCTTTAACATTCCGCCAAATCAACCCTTTTGAATGATAATAAACATTATGTTAAACGAAAGTTCGGACAAAAGAAAAGGACGCCTTTCCGACGTCCTTTCCTGATTGATCTTGTCAACTCAGCTTCCCAAAGCCTCGAGCGCCTTCGAAACCTCCAGCATCTTCTCGTCCTCTCCGGTTCGCGTGTAGATGTCCCGCAAACTCCGCAAGGTGTCGACATCCTCTGGGCTTTCAGCACGAGCCGCTTCCAAGTATGGCTTAGCTCTGCTGAACAACTCCTTTGCAGCATCTTCGTGGGCCTTCTGATCGGCAGACTCGGCCTTGCTCATGCGTGGCTTCCACATCTCGTTGGCAACGTTCGTCTCTTGGACCGCTTGGTTAAAGAACATTGCACCGAGGTTGTAGTTCGCGTCAAAATACGTCGGTTTGAGCTCCAAAGCTTTCAAGTAAGCGGCTTGCGCCTCCTCGCTGTTCCCCAAGTTGTCGTGCACGCTTCCCAAGCTGAACCACAAGATCTCGTTGGAAGGGTCCAACTCCGCTGCCAAGGCCAAGTTGGTCAACGCGCGCTCGTACTCCTTGTTCTCGAGGTAGATGTTCAACTCCTCGATGAGGATGGACTGTTCGCGCGGGTAATTGACCCGTGCGTTCTGGAGCACTTGAAGCGCTTCCTCCTTTCGTTCAGCATTCCGGAGAATGGTGGCCATGAACAAGTAAACGTTCGGGACCTGGTACCCAATTGATGCGCACGCCTCATAACGCTCAATCGCCAAATCAACCGCTCCGGCCTTCTCGTAGCACAACGCTGCATTGAATATGGCCATGGTGTCCACGATGGAAAAACTTTCCGAAATGAGGGTGCTCATATCGAAAAAGCCACCGGCGGGCAGGTAGTTCCCTTCGTTGTAATAGGCGATGGCGTTGTCGAGCGCAACAGCTTGCGCCTGACCAAACCCAGCCGTCACTTCGCGCTCATACGCCCCCTTCGTATCCAGTTCCCGAGCTTTCATGTACGATTCATAAGCCAACTGCAGTGCAGTCGGGTACGAAGCGAACAGTTCAGGATCCTTCGCTACATTGACATAAATGTCCCCGCGGTAGCGCCAAGTTTTCTCTTTGATCGCAGCCTTTTCATTCAGTACAGCCTGTTCGATGTAAGTGACCGCCTCGGCATAATTGCCGCTCTTGTTGGCGTTGTAGGCCGATACCACTTCTTTTTGGCCCCATGCAGCGAACGTGACGAGCATCAAGCTGAAAGTGAGGAATTGTCTCATGAGTTGGATGTGCATTTTGCGTGCAAAAGTAGGGATTCAGGTGGGGATGTCAAGGAATGTGCCAAAAGGCATCACTCCTCCCCTCCCGTGGATTCGTTGGCCGATTCGTTTTCGGACCCTTCCGCAGATTCATTGGGTTCTTCTTCATTCTTCGGCACACGACACACCGAGGCGATGCTGTCTTTGCCGCGAAGTTGGATGAGCCGCACGCCTTGCGTGGCCCTTCCCATCACCCGCAGGCTTTCGACACCCGTCCGAATGGTGATGCCGCTGCGGTTGATGATCATCAAGTCGTCCTCGTCGGTTACATTCAGGATGCTGATGAGCTCGCCTGTCTTCTCGGTGATGCTGAGGGTTTTCACCCCCTTGCCTCCCCGGTTCGTGATGCGGTAATCCTCAACCGGACTCCGCTTTCCGTATCCGTTTTCAGAAACCACCAGGATCTCCGAGGCGGTGTCTCGAACGCACACCATGCCGATGACTTCGTCCTCATCGTGACCCAACGTCACGCCCTTCACTCCCATCGCTGTGCGTCCCACCGCACGGGCTGTCGATTCGTTGAAACGAATGGCCTTACCGGACCTCAGCGCCAGGATGATTTCGTTGGTTCCATCGGTCAAACGTGCAGTCAACAGTTCGTCTCCCTCCCGCACCGTGATGGCGTTGATGCCGTTCGCACGCGGCCGAGAATAAGCGGCCAACGTGGTCTTCTTGATGAGGCCTTTTTTGGTGGCCAACACGACGAAGTTGTTTTCCACGTACTCGCGGTCTTTCAAGTCGATGACCGGGATGTAGGTCAAAACCTTGTCGCCCGGCTCCAGTTGAATCAAGTTTTGGATGGCGCGTCCTTTGGAGGTCTTGGAGCCTTCGGGCACCTCGTAGATGCGCATCCAGAAACACCGACCGTTTGCCGTGAAAATGAGCAACCAATTGTGATTGGTGGCGGCGAAAATGTGCTCAACAAAGTCCTCATCGCGGGTTGTGGCCCCCTTGGATCCCACGCCACCCCGGCTCTGTGAACGGTATTCGATTAAGCGCGTGCGCTTGATGTAACCCGCGTGGCTGATGCTGATGATCACTTGGTCGTCCGCAATCAAATCCTCCATGCTCACGTCCGCACTGCTGAGTTCGATGCTGCTGCGGCGGTCGTCGCCGAACCGCTCGCGCATGTCCACCAACTCCTCAGTGATGATGGCCATCCGTCGTTCCACCCGGTCCAAGATGTCCTTCAAATCCGTGATGAGCGTCATCAACTCGTCGTATTCGGCACGCAACTTGTCGCGCTCGAGTCCAGTGAGGCGCTGCAACCGCATGTCCAGGATGGCCTTCGCTTGGATTTCGCTCAAGCCAAAACGGTCCATCAAGCCCGTTCGTGCTTCATCGGGCGTCGCGCTGGCGCGGATCAAAGCGATGACTTCATCGATGTTGTCGAGCGCAATGATGAGGCCTTGGAGGATGTGGGCACGCTCCTCGGCTTTGCGCAACTCGTACTGGGTGCGGCGCGTGACCACTTCGTGGCGGTGTTCCACGAAGTACTTGATGAGCTGCTTCAGGTTGAGCAGCTGCGGGCGGCCTGCAACGAGCGCGATGTTGTTGACTGAAAACGTGCTTTGAAGGGCGGTGTACTTGAACAACTTGTTCAAGACGACCGTGGCCATCGAATCGCGCTTGATCTCGTAAACGATGCGCATGCCGTTCCGGTCCGATTCGTCCCGGATTTCCGAAATGCCTTCGATTTTCTTGTCGTTGACCAACTCGGCTGTTTTCCGAACCATGTCGGCCTTGTTGACCATGTAAGGAATCTCCGAAACGATGATCTGCTCGCGCCCGTTCGGCAATTCCTCGATTTCCGCTCGACCGCGCACCACCACCTTGCCACGACCGGTATGAAACGCCTCTTTTACGCCGTCGACGCCGTGAATGATGCCCCCAGTAGGGAAGTCCGGTGCTTGGACGTGCTCCATCAAGCCATCGACCGTGATGTCGTTGTCCTCGATGTAGGCGATCGCGCCGTTGACCACTTCGGTGAGGTTGTGGGGCGGCATGTTCGTGGCCATGCCCACCGCAATGCCACTCGCTCCGTTGATGAGCAAGTTGGGCAACTTGGAGGGCAACACCGTCGGCTCTTTCAAGCTCTCGTCGAAATTGGGCCGGAAGTCGACCGTTTCTTTGTCCAGATCGGCCAGCATTTCCTCCGCCGCCTTCCGCAAGCGCGCCTCCGTATAACGCATGGCTGCCGGGTTGTCCCCGTCGATGCTGCCGAAGTTTCCCTGACCGTCCACCATGGGGTAGCGCAACGACCATTCTTGGGCCATACGGACCATCGTGTCGTAGACGGAACTGTCCCCATGCGGGTGGTACTTGCCCAACACCTCACCGACGATCCTCGCCGATTTCTTGTAAGCGCGATTTGAAAGCACGCCCAAATCGAGCATGCCGTAAAGCACCCTGCGGTGCACGGGTTTCAATCCATCCCGAACGTCCGGAAGCGCACGCGAAACGATCACCGACATCGAATAATCGATGTAGGCGGATTTCATTTCATCAGCGATGTTGATCTGGACGATTTTCTCTCCTTCTGCCATGTTGTCAGGTTCTTGTCAAACAGCCACGCACCCTGCAGGTGCAGTCCAATAGACGAAAATACGGCGGACCGCCGCGCGCTTTCCCAGAACGCCGAAGCAATTCTTCACAAAATTCAGCATGGCCCTGTGGAAAAAGCGTTGATGCGGCAAGGTCTTTGCCCTTTGGGGGCTGTAGATTTAACGCAGTGAAACCTTGCGCTGGGATTTGGCGTAAGGAAACCTGCACAAAGACGAGCCCTCCACCATGGATGCAAAATTCTCACCCCGCGTCAAAGACGTGATTTCTTACTCCCGCGAAGAGGCCCTGCGCCTTGGTCACAATTACATCGGCGTGGAGCACTTGTTGCTCGGCATCATCCGCGAGGGTGAAGGCACAGCGGTGCGCATTTTGGAAGCGTTGAATGTGGACCTCCAAAAGCTGCGCAAAGTGGTGGAGAGCAGCATCCGTCCCACCTCCGGCAAGTCCGTAGGCTCGGGCAACATTCCCGTCATGAAGCAAGCCGAGCGGGT
Source organism: uncultured Comamonadaceae bacterium (assembly GCA_964390365.1). GTDB lineage: Bacteria > Bacteroidota > Bacteroidia > Flavobacteriales_D > Sanyastnellaceae > JALQTD01. Next base: position 21,438 of record CAYMHW010000001.1, read on the forward strand.
TCTGAAAGTGACCTACCTCGAGGCTAAAGTATTCAAGAGTGGCACCATTGGAACCGAGCATTTGTTGCTCAGCATCCTCAAGGACGAGGACAACGTGGCCACCAAATCATTGAACGTTTTCAACATCTCATACGAAGTGGCGAAAGAAGAATTCGAGAACCTCCTGAACGAGGACAGCGGTCGCACCGATTTCAACCCGCGGTCAGAATCCACGGGCATGGGCGACGACGACGATGACATGCCCAACATGGGCGGTGGTGCATCCGGCGGTTCTGGCGGCAGCCGGAAAGTCGACCCGAAGAGCAAGACCCCGGTTTTGGACAACTTCGGCCGCGATTTGACGAAGCTGGCGGAAGAAGGTCGCCTCGACCCCATCGTAGGTCGGCAAAAGGAAATCGAGCGGGTGAGCCAAATTTTGAGCCGCCGCAAAAAGAACAACCCCATCCTCATCGGCGAGCCCGGCGTGGGCAAGAGTGCCATCGCGGAAGGCTTGGCGTTGCGCATCATCGAGAAGAAGGTGTCGCGCGTGCTGTTCAACAAGCGCATCGTCACGCTGGACGTGGCTTCGCTGGTGGCGGGCACGAAGTACCGGGGCCAATTCGAAGAACGGATGAAGGCCGTGATGAATGAACTGGAGAAGTCGCCGGACGTGATCCTGTTCATCGACGAGCTGCACACCATCGTCGGCGCGGGCGGCGCGAGCGGGTCGCTCGATGCGAGCAACATGTTCAAGCCGGCTTTGGCCCGAGGAGAAATCCAATGCATCGGTGCCACCACCTTGGACGAATACCGCCAGCACATCGAGAAAGACGGAGCCCTCGAACGCCGCTTCCAAAAAGTGATTGTCGAACCCACGACGATCGATGAGACGATTCAAATCCTGAACAACATCAAGGACAAGTACGAGGAGCACCACAGCGTTTCGTACACCGATGAAGCCATCGAAGCATGCGTTCGCTTGACCTCGCGTTACATCACCGACCGGCACCTTCCGGACAAGGCCATCGATGCCCTCGATGAAGTGGGAAGTCGGGTGCACCTGAACAACATTCATGTGCCGGAATCCATTTTGAAAATCGAGGCCGAGATCGAGGAAATCAAGAACGAGAAATCGAAAGTGGTGCGGAGTCAGCGGTACGAAGAAGCGGCGAAGTTGCGGGACCGCGAGCGCAACCTGCTCAATGACCTCGAAACCGCCAAGGCGAAGTGGGAGGAAGACAGCCGGAATCAACGGGTCACGGTTACGGTGGAGCACGTTGGCGATGTCGTGGCCATGATGACCGGCATTCCTGTTCAACGGATTGCCGAGAAGGAAAGTGGCAAGTTGGCTCGCATGGACCAGGATTTGCAAGGCAAAGTGATCGGCCAGGATGAAGCCATTGTGAAGGTCGCACGCTCCATCAAGCGCAACCGCGCGGGATTGAAAGATCCGAACAAGCCCATCGGCTCGTTCATCTTCCTCGGGCCCACGGGGGTCGGGAAGACCCAATTGGCAAAGGTGCTTGCTCGGTTCATGTTCGATTCTGAGGAAGCGCTGATTCGGATTGACATGTCTGAGTACATGGAGAAGTTCGCCGTGAGCCGGTTGATTGGTGCGCCTCCGGGCTATGTGGGCTACGAAGAAGGTGGGCAGCTGACGGAAAAGGTTCGCCGCCGCCCCTACTCCATCATTCTGTTGGACGAGATTGAGAAGGCGCACCCGGATGTGTTCAACTTGCTGTTGCAAGCGTTGGACGATGGCCAAATGACGGACAGCCTCGGCCGCAAGATCGATTTCCGGAACACCATCATCATCATGACGTCGAACATCGGAGCGCGCCAGTTGGCGGACTTCGGGTCGGGGGTTGGATTTGGCACCGCTGCGCGGGAGGCCAACGAGGAATCGAACCGCAACAGCGTCATTCAGACGGCCTTGAAGCGCGCCTTCTCTCCGGAATTCTTGAACCGCATCGACGACGTCATCCTGTTCTCCAGCTTGAAGCGCGAGGACATTCACCGCATCATCGATTTGGAGTTGGGCGCGTTGGTGAAGCGCATTGAGGATTTGGGCTACGGCATTGAAATCACGGACAAAGCAAAGGACTTCTTGGTCGACAACGGCTACGATGAAAAGTACGGAGCGCGCCCCCTCAAGCGTGCAATCCAAAAGCACCTCGAAGACCCGATGGCCGAGCAAATCATCAATGCCCAAATGGAAGAAGGCGATTTGCTCAAGGCCAGCTACCGCAAAGGAAGCAACGAGCTGAAGTTCGAAGTGGTCAAAGGTGGATTCCTCCAGATGCCCGATGGGGCGGCGGAAGCGCTGGAGGGCTCAAGCAGCGACGACGAAAACCCGGAGGGCGAAGCATGATCGGAAAGGTGATTCAGCGCCGCTTGCGGAAAGCACTTCAATCGAAATACGGACTCACAGCATTGGTGGCCCTTTTGTGGGTCACCTTTGCTGCTGATATCGACCTCATTCACATCGTACGCACTGCATACGATGTGAATGCACTGAAGCAAGAGGCAAATCGACTCGAAGCAGAAGCAGAACGGGTCGAAATGGATTTGGCCGATTTGATGACCTCGGATGAGGCGATGGAGCGGTTTGCGCGGGAGCGTTACTTCATGAAGCGTCCAAACGAGGACGTGTACCGCATTGTGGAGCGCCAGGATTGAGGCGACTTAAAACCAGCGCGTGACGCTTTCTCGCAATGCTTGAATGGCCTCAGGCAACAGTTGAGGCTCGTAGACCAAGACCAAGGCGGCACCGAAAAGCGCCCCGACCAGGTGGGCGTCGTGGGCAACTCCCGTGCGACCGCGTCGGTTCATGTGCGATTCGTAAACGAAAAACAGGAGCCCCGCCACCACCGCCGGCATCGGGATGATGAACATCATCAACAGCGTGCTCGTGGGGTACATCAGGATGAAGGCCATCATCACCGCAGAAACCGCTCCGCTCGCACCGAGCGAGGCGTAGTTGAGGTCATCGCGGTGCTTCGTCAAGGCGGGAAGGGCTGCAGCCACGAGCCCCCCGAAATACAGGAAGGGGAAGGTCCAATTGCCCGTTAAGCCAAAAACGGGAGAATCCAATTCACCCGCTCGGAATGCATCCTCCACGCTCCCTCCGAAACTCCACAGCACGAACACGTTAAGAAACAGGTGCGTCGTGTCCGAATGGATGAAGCCGTGCGTGATGACCCGGTGCCATTCGCGTTGTTCGAATACCCGAGACGGAATCATCAACCACTGCTGCAAGAATGCTGGGCGTTTGAACCCCCTGAAGGATGCGAGCAGGGTCACGCCGATGATGGGGAACAGCCACGTCATCAGCTGCTGTGATCTGCAATGATGCGCCAGCCCTTGGGGGTGAGGGCCCAAACCAAGCTGTAGTGGCCCCCAATGGACTCCCCTTCTTGGCGTTCAATGTTCCACTTGCCAACCACGAAGCCGTGCTCTGTTCCGAGTGGAATCCAACGCAAGTGTTCGAACTCGAGGTGTCCCCTTGCCGCTCCGTCGGGGTAAGCGCGTTCGTAATTCGCCAGCACCACGTCGTACCCGAAGGTCAGGCCTCGGCTGCCGATGAAAAGCAGGCTGTCATCTCGGAGGTAACCCGCGGACATGAAGCCTTCCATGTCGCCCCGATTCCAGGCTTCGACCTGCTGCTCCATTGCGGCTTCAATTTCGAGCGGGAGTTCCGAGGACGGGACGCGGGGCTCGGGCTCAGCGCATCCCCAAAGGAAGGCAGCGAGGACGAGGGCGGCCAGGGGTTTGGCCTTAGACGTTGAACCGGAAATGCATGACATCACCATCTTGCACAAGGTACTCTTTTCCTTCCACTTTCAACTTACCCGCTTCTTTCACAGCGGCTTCTGACCCCAATTGCACGAAATCATCGTAGGCAATGACCTCCGCTCGAATGAAACCCTTCTGGAAATCGGTGTGGATGACGCCGGCAGCTTGGGGCGCGGTGAATCCGCGTTTGATGGTCCAAGCGCGGACTTCCTTGACGCCTGCCGTGAAGTAGGTTTGCAGATTGAGCAAGGAATAAGCGGCGCGGATGAGCTTCGCCACGCCCGGCTCCTCAAGTCCGAGGTCTTCGAGGAACTCCTTGCGCTCTTCGGGATCTTCGAGTTCGGCGATGTCCGCTTCGATGGCGGCGCCGATGATCATGACTTCGGCGCCTTCAGCAACGGCCATTTGGCGCACGCGCTCGACGTATTCATTGCCCGAGACCACCGAGCCTTCATCCACGTTGCAGACGTACAAAACGGGTTTCGCGGTCAGCAACTGCAAGTCATTCAAAGCGGACACCTCGGCGTCGTCCACTTCCACCGCCCTGGCCGAAACGCCCGAGGACAACGCCTCGTGCAGCCGGGTGTACAAGGCCAGGAGTTTCTGCGCGTCCTTGTCCCCCGTGCCAGCGGCTTTTTTCACCTTTTGCATGCGGGCTTCCACCGACTCCAAGTCCTTGAGCTGCAGCTCCATGTCGATGACTTCCTTGTCGCGAATCGGGTCCACGCTCCCATCGACGTGCACCACGTTGCCGTCGTCGAAGCACCGCAAAACGTGCAGCACCGCGTCCGTCTCACGGATGTTTGCGAGGAACTTGTTGCCGAGCCCTTCTCCTTTGCTGGCGCCTTTCACCAACCCGGCAATGTCAACGATCTCAACGGTGGTGGGTTGCACGGCCTGTGGTTGAACCAACTCCGCCAACTTGTTCAGGCGCGCGTCCGGAACGGTGATGACCCCGACGTTGGGTTCAATGGTGCAGAACGGGAAGTTTGCGCTCTGAGCTTTCGCGTTGCTCAGGCAGTTGAACAGGGTGGATTTGCCAACATTGGGCAAACCAACGATGCCGCATTTCAGGGCCATGGGATTCAGCTTTGGAAGGCGCGAAGGTACAATACAACCCACGCCGCACGCCACTTGCACACACGTTGTTCACATGTGATGCGTTTTAAGGACTCGCGAGGTACTTTTGCCGCGCAAACTACCTGCTCATGTCCCACGATCTCACAGCCATCGCCCACCAAGTACGTCGCGACATCGTTCGCATGGTCCACGGAGCCGCTTCCGGACACCCAGGGGGTTCCTTGGGCTGCACCGACTTGGTGGTGAAACTGTATTTTGACCGGATGCACGTGGTCCCGGAACCGTTCAGCATGGACGGTGTGAACGAGGACCTGTTTTTCCTGTCGAATGGGCACATCAGTCCCATGTGGTACAGCGTGCTTGCACGGCGCGGCTATTTCCCCGTCTCTGAGCTCGGTACGTTCCGCAAGTTGGGCACGCGGCTCCAAGGCCACCCCGCCACCGAGGAGGGCCTTCCTGGCATTCGTGTGGCCTCTGGTTCATTGGGGCAGGGCTTGAGCGTGGCGCTGGGTGCGGCGCAAGCGAAGAAGTTGAACGGCGATGAGCGCACGGTGTTCACGCTTCACGGCGATGGCGAGTTGCAAGAAGGCCAAATCTGGGAAGCAGCCATGTACGCTGCCCATCACCGCATCGACAACGTCGTGAGCTTCGTGGATTGCAACGGCCAGCAAATCGACGGATCCACGGACGAGGTCATGTCTTTGGGCGACTTGGAGGCCAAATGGAAAGCCTTCGGATGGCGCGTTTTGACCTGCGATGGGCATGACTTCGAGGACCTCGATCGGGTGATTTCGGAGGCCGATGCTGCGCGCGGTTCAGGCATTCCCACGGTCGCATTGATGCGCACCGACATGGGGCGCGGTGTGGACTTCATGGAAGGCACCCACCACTGGCACGGCATCGCTCCGAACGACGAGCAGCTCGCGAATGCGCTGTCGCAACTCCCCGAAACCCTCGGCGATTACTGATGCGCGTCCTGTTCGCCGCGTGTTTTCTTTGGTTCTTCACGGCGGAATCCGCCTGGGGTCAAACCGTGCGCGATGAACTCGGGGAGCTCGATGAACCCACTCGCCTGCTTTTCGTCTTCGATGCCTCCAACAGCATGAACGCGTTCTGGGGCGGCACACGGAAAATCGAAGCCGCCACCCGCCTCCTCGGGGAATCGCTCAACGAGCTTTACGGCATTGACGGGTTGGAATTGGGGTTGCGGGTTTATGGGCACCAAACCACGTTCATCCAAGGCGAACAAGATTGCGACGACACGGAACTCGTGGTTCCCATCGGTTCGGGCAACAACTTGCACATCCGGCAGGCCCTTGGACGCATTCAAGCCCGCGGCACCACCCCCATCGCCCATTCCCTCGAACTCGCAGCCGACGATTTTGAAGACACGAATGGCCGCAACGTCATCATCTTGATCACCGATGGCATCGAAGCATGCGATGGCGATCCGTGCGCGGTTTCGCGCGCGCTTCAGGCGAAGAACGTCATCGTCAAGCCGTTCATCATTGGCATCGGATTGGATGACCAGTTCAAGGACACCTTTCGCTGCGTAGGCAATTACTTCGATGCCACGAATACGGACATGTTCCGTGAAGTCCTGGACATTGTCATCGAACAAGCCATGCACGATACCACGGTTGAAGTGGACTTGATCGCGAAGGCGGCTTCGGGCGAGGCGCCGCCTGAATTCGAAACGAATGTGGCGGTGACCTTCCAAGAGGTGCATTCGGGCAAAGTGACTGAGCGATTCGTGCACACCCTCAACCGGAAGGGCGTGCCGGATACGCTGCACGTGGATCCGGTTCCCACCTACCGGGTCACGGCCCACACCATTCCACCACTCGTACAGGACTCGATTCGGCTGAAAGCGCGCTCGCACAACCGCATCGTTTTCCCCAACGCGGGACAAGGGGTGCTCCAAACCGCTTTCGCTCGAACCGATCGGAATCCCTACGGCCAAACCACCATCGACGTATACGCCCCTGAGGGGTGCGAGCGCATCCACACGTTGGCCCTTGGAACGGACGTGAAGTTGCTCAATGGGCGGTATGACCTCCTGTTTGGCACGGTGCCACCCGTGTGGGTTAAGGGCGTCCAAATCGGAACCGGTCGCGTGGTTCCCGTCGAAGTGCCCGCGCCAGGCGATTTGTTGCTCGACACCGGAACAGCAGGTTATGGCGCCATTCTCAGCGATGAGGGCGAATCCGTCATCAAGTTCGACTCGGGAAATCCTTCTGGGCGATACATTCTGCAGCCCGGGAGGTACCATTTGGTCTTCCGCGCACGCAGCGCCCAATCCACCGAATTATCCGTCCAACGGACGTTTACCATCACATCAGGCAACACCACCAATCTCACCACCCATGGTTGATTCTCGCTTCATCTCCACCATCGAGCCCACTGAAAAGAAAGACACCCGCAGCGGATTTGGCGCGGGATTGTTGGCGGTTGGCCAAAAGAACGATCGCGTGGTCGGGCTGTGTGCCGATTTGACGGGATCGCTGAAGATGAACGCCTTTGCCGATGCGTTTCCAGATCGCTTTTTCCAAGTGGGCATCGCGGAAGCGAACATGATGGGCCTTGCCGCGGGCATGACCATCGGCGGTCAGATTCCCTACACGGGAACGTTCGCGAATTTTTCCACGGGTCGCGTGTACGATCAGATTCGCCAATCCATTGCCTACTCGGAAAAGAACGTCAAGATTTGTGCCTCGCACGCGGGATTGACCTTGGGTGAAGACGGAGCTACGCACCAAATCTTGGAAGACATCGGCATGATGGCGATGTTGCCCAACATGACCGTGATCTGCACCGCGGACTACCACCAAACTCAACAGGCGACCGAAGCCATCGCGGCCCATCACGGTCCGGTGTACTTGCGATTCGGCCGGCCAGCAGTCCCCATGTTCATGAAACCCGATGCCCCTTTCGAGATTGGCAAAGCCCAGAATCTGATGAGCGGCAACGACGTGACGTTCGTGGCCACTGGGCACCTCGTTTGGGAAGCGGTTCAAGCGGCGTTGGCCTTGCGAGAGCGCGGCATTCACGCTGACGTATTCAACTACCACACCATCAAACCATTCGACGAGCGAGCCCTCGTAGAGAGCGTCAAGCGCACTGGACGCGTTGTCGTGGCGGAGGAACACCAAAAAGCAGGTGGACTCGGCAGCATCGTCGCGCGCGTGCTCGCAGCACACCATCCCGCATTCATGGAACACGTCGCGGTGGACGATCAGTTCGGCGAAAGTGGCACACCCGCTCAGCTGATGGAAAAGTACGGGTTGAACGCTGCGGCCATCCTCGCCGCCAGCGAACGCGTGCTTGCGAAGCGCGGCTGATCTGGCTTAAGGAGCGGCGGTGTGGGTGTCCATTTGGGCAATGGCCCGATAGACCGATTGAATGCCCGAATCGTCCAATGGGGCGAGGGGCAACCTCACCCCCTGCCCGCACGTTCCCAATTGGTGCAAGACGGCCTTGATGCCCGTGGCTGTGGCCGTCTGTTCGAGCAAACGCAGCAAGGGAGCCAGTTCGTGGTGAGTGGAGCGCGCAGCGTGCAATTCGCCGAATTGGGCTTGGCCTACCAAATCCGAAAACGGTTTCGGAAACGCATTCCCAATGGAAGACAGCGCCGCATCCGCACCCAGCGCGAGCAGCGGCAATGCCGATACGTCATCGGCACACACGACGGAAAATCCAGCTGAGCGGGTGCGAATCACCTCGCCCGCCAAGGCAAAATCGCAGCGGCCATCCACCAAGCCGATGATGCGGGGATGCACGGACAAGGCCACGACCGATGCTGCCGTGAGCCCCGACCCTTTCGGCCCCTTGCGCTGGTGAAGCAGAATGGGCAACGGAGAGGAATCGGCGACTTCGTTGAAATGACGAACCAACCCGGCTTGGGGAATTCCGGGGTCGTTCGGCACCTCAATCAGCACGCCGGCCAGCCCTCGCTTCGGGTTGAGCCGGGCGGAACCCTCGGGGAAATGGTGGGCGAGCTCGGCCAAGGTGGCCTTGGTTGAACTCGACGCGATTCCAAGGTAAACGGGCTTTTTGCCCCGCAGCACATCGAGGGCAAAATCAACGAGCCGATGGGATTCCATCGGAGTCAGTGACCGCGATTCTGAACCAGGGCCGAGCACCACAAAGAAATCCACTCCACCCGCGAGCGCCCGTTGGATGATGCGTTCAAATGCAGGGAAATCGATTTGGTCTGCCGCGGTAAATGGGGTAACCAGGGCGACGCCGTGGCCGTTCAATTGCTTGGAGGGCATATTCAGGTCAGTTGGGTGGTGGAGAGGAATCGGATCATGCGGCGAATCCGGTCTTGGAGCTGCTCATTGGCAACCGGTTCAAACAAGATGTCATAATCTTCATTGCGATTCGGTTGCCGAACGGCCACTTTCATCGAGGCCTGAGCCTTGCGCATGACGTGGACGAGCATCGACGGCAAGGACGGCTCCATGTTCAGGAGCAGGTCCAAGGGTTCCGTGCAAAAAGCTTCTGCTTCGCCGCGTGGACGGCCCCAGAGGTTGACGTCCTCCTTCGCGATGAACCGCGATTGCGGGAGCTGCAGCATCCAATGGGGAATGTCCTTCTTGGCCAAATCAACGTACGTGAATCGAATGACTTCCACACCGTGCTCCTTGGCCATCGACTCTGCAATGCGCCTTACTTCGGTAAATTTTCGCTCGTCTTGAAAGGCGTATACCAATCCCACACGCCGCGCAGTCCCCAGGGAATGTCCCTTCAGAGGTCGCGAAGCCACGGGAAGGCGCATGGCGAGTCGTTGGCGGATTTGCTCAGTCCACTGCATCGAACTCAAAAATAGGCCAAGGGACGCAGCGCAGCGACCGGGGTGAACATTACATTTGGCATGGTATTGGTTAACAAGTTCGAAAAAATCAGCAACATGAATCCGTTCCTTCGCCTCCCCTTCGCTCTTTGGATTTTGGCCGCCATTTCATTGACCATCGGTTGCGGAAGCAACCCGCTGGGCACACAGGTTAAGGAGCCATTTCAAGGCAACAAATACGAGTCCAACAACCGCTACTTCCGGGCTACTGGTAAAGCGAGTTCTTCGAAGGACGCCATAGCACAGAGCAAGGCTGAGATGGATGCGCGAACGGGTTTGGCTCAACAACTTCAGACCACCATTCAAGTGGTAACGGACAACTACAGCAAGGACACGCAAGGGGAGCACGTGAACGAAGCCATTGAGCGCTTTGAAACCCTGGTGCGGGAAGTTACCAACACCACGCTTGCTGACATCCGCATCATCGGGCAGGAAAAATACCTGAATGCGGAGGGCATGTACACCGTCTACGTGGCCATGGAAATCAAGAAAGCCGCCATGTATCGGACGATGAAGAAACTCGCGCAGCAGGATGCCCGCATCAGTGCTGCTGCGCTCAAAGACATCGAACGCTTGCTCGACGAAAAAATCGAAGAAGCCGAAAGCGGGGAATGATCAATTCCCGTTGAAAAGCGGCGCGAAGGCTTCGTGCACCTTTTTCATTTTAGGAGCGATGACGGCTCGGCAATACGGGGCCTCACCATTCAACTCGTAATACTGTTGGTGATAGTCCTCGGCAAGGTAGAATTCCTGTTCAGGAGCGACTTCAGTAACGATCGGATTGTGCCAAATTCCGGAGGCATTCCACCGCTCAATCGCTTCGAGAGCGGTGGTTTTTTGTTTCTCGGTTTGGTAGAAAACACAGCTTCTGTACTGCGTTCCTACATCGGCGCCTTGGCGGTTGAGGGTCGTGGGATCGTGGGCAGTGAAGAACACATCGAGCAGCGTCGATAAAGGCAGCTTCTCGGAATCGAATACCACTTGCACCACTTCTGCGTGTCCGGTTCTTCCGGTGCACACTTCGCGGTATGCGGGGCGCTTGATGTGGCCGCCCATGTATCCGCTTTTCGCCGATTCCACGCCATTGAGGTTCTGAAATACGGCCTCTATGCACCAAAAGCATCCCCCACCCAAGGTGATTGTTTCCATCGTTTGTGCGTTCGTTTGAAAAGTGAACAACCCGAAGAGCACGAGGGTTCCGAGTCGTTTCAACGCGAGCTTCACCACGTCCATCGCGCGAAACAAAACTGGGTACTGACATCGGACTGGACGCTGTTCCACAGGGCTTGAATGTCTCCGGCCCGCAGCCCCATTTCGAATCCACTGTTCTCAAATCTAAACACGCTCCCGACGGGGAAACGCAGGCCCCGCTCCGCGGTGTGACTGACTCCGAGGTCGACGCGCCAGTTCGCAAGCAACTGCAGCACCATCGATGCGCCCATCCGACTTCCCACTCCGCCTAACCGATCGCGGTTATCGAAACTCGCATCTGCTGCCAACAACACGTTCTCTGTGGCTCTGTATCCCCCTCCGAGGTGCATGCGACCGGGCATGTTGACTCGCCGCACCTCCGCCACTCCAGAATCGAACCAGGTCGACGGGTTCAAGGAGGTCGTCATGAGCTCCACCACCTGCGATGGCCCCGTCGCCGATGCGGCCCAATTCTGCAGGGCATCATCCACAGAATAGCGTTCTCCCCTCCATTCCATGACGCCCACGTTGGTGACCGCAGCGGCGATCCAGTGCCCGTCTGGATGGCGAAGCGTCGCCCCGAAGTCCAAGCTCCATCCCTGTCCCACGGGTCCCCATTGGCGCAGTCCTTCGAACGAAGGCGAAAGCGAAACAGAATCCAGCTGCGGAACTTGAAATCCCGACGAAAACGCTCCAAACGCATCCAACTCCCCGTTTTCATCGGTCTTGACTTCAAAGTACCCATTTCCAAGCAACAACCGCCCCGTGACTCCCGTGTGCAGTTGCCAGTCCTCGTTGTCCCCCCACTGCTTCGAAATCCCGAGTTCGTGGCTGCGGAGGTACTGGAATCCCAATTTGGTTTCGCCTAAGAGTTCGCCCACAATCGCATCGCCAGGAATCAGGCTCACCACTTGATTCAAGATGTCGAGCGTATCCAAGCTGATGTCGCTCAATGAAAACAGGCTGTCATTCACCAGCACGGAGGTGAACAACTCTGCGGGAGCGCCTCCTAAAAGCACTTCAGCCGTGTTGTTGTCAAACCGAACCTCCGACAAGAAATGTTGGCGAGAGCGGTAGGCGAATCCCCACCGCTTGCCTTTTCGGAAGGTGCCCGCCACGGTGAAATTCCCCTGTGAGTTGATGTCCTCGTCCACGAGCCGCTCCACCCACTCGTCACGCGTCAGCCCGCGCCAAGCATCTTCATATCCCGTGCGGTTGAACACGTCGCCCCACAGATCCTCTCGGCCCAGAACAGACGACTGAAGGCCAAAACCTCCCTCAATGGATGCCGCTGCTCCAATCAAATCGGGGTTCAGTCCCGATCCGGTCAAGGCACTGGGATTCCAACCAAGAGCTCGGTAATCCGAAGCGAGTGCGAAGGGGGTTGCCCCCACTCCGATGGGTTCATTTGCAAATTGGGCGGAAGCGCTTGCCAACAACAAGGACGCTGCACACAGCCATAGGATGCGAAATAGCATTCCCTAATTTACTGATTACAAGGGAATGTTCCAACCAAACCGGTCTTCGATGCGTCCACGACGAAGGGCATCCAATTCTGATGAGATTTGTGGTGCTACCTTCCAATCAGCCACATCTGGCAAGCTCAATTCCTCCGAATCAAAGGCAATGAGGGCCATGGGAGCGATCGTCGCCGCCGTGCCCACTCCGAACGCCTCCGTCACCTTGCCCGATTTCAAGCCCTCGCGCAATTCCTCGACCGCAATCCGGCGTTCTTCCACGGGTATGCCCAAGTCGCGTGCCAACGCTAGAACCGAATCCCGCGTCACTCCAGAAAGGATGGTTTCGCTCGTGTGGGGACTGGTCAGTTTGCCGTCAATGACGAACATCGCGTTCATCGTACCGCTCTCTTCGATGTACTTGTGCTCGATGGCATCGGTCCAAAGCAATTGGTGGAAACCTTGCTCTTGTGCCAATTTCGAGGGGTACAGGGAACCGGCATAGTTCCCAGCGGCCTTGGCATAGCCGGTTCCGCCAGGTGCAGCGCGCGTGTATTTGGTCTCCACCTTCACTTTCACGGGATCCTTGTAGTACGCATTCACGGGGCACGTGAAGATGCTGAAGGTGTAGCGCTCGCTCGGACGAACTCCAACAAACGAGTCCGTTGCAATCATGAACGGACGAATGTACAAGGAAGCCCCCTCGCCTCCTGGCACCCAGTTTGCATCCAATGAAATGAGCTGCACCAAGGCATCCATGAACACTTGCGGGTCCACTTCCGGCATGCACATGCGCACTGCGGACTTGTTGAATCGCTCGATGTTGCGTCCCGGGCGGAACAAGGACACGCTGCCATCTGCTTGGCGATAAGCCTTCATTCCTTCGAAAATCGCCTGCCCGTAGTGGAACACCATGGAAGCAGGACTCACGGTCATGGGGCCGTATGGCTCAATGCGTCCTTGTTGCCACTTTCCGTCCTCGAAATCCATCGTGAACATGTGATCAGAAAACGTGCGACCAAAGGTCAGGTTCTCGAAATCCACTTGAGGCAAGCGGGAAGTGCTGATCGGTGTGATCTTGAACGAGGAGGTGGTTTCAATCATGGCTATCTTTCATTGAGCGCGGCACAAAGGTCGTGATTCGGGGGCCGTGTTGCAAGTGGCGCAACCATTCCGCGCATTCCTTTGGGATGTTTTTGCATCCTCCTCGGGGGCCACTCACCCGTTTCAATTCTGATGAAAGAGAAATCGGTTGGGACTGGTGAATCCACTTTTCACGGCATACATGACCAAAGCGGCCGTGTTGTTCACACCGAGTTTCTGCATGATGTTCTTGCGGTGGGTGTTCACTGTATGGGCAGATAGGAACAACCGCTCCGCGATTTGGCCGTTGGTAAACCCTTCGGCGATGAGCGTAATGACTTCGGCTTCGCGCGCCGAAAGCCCGACCGGATCGCAACTGTAGTCCACCGGGGCGAGGTCCTCTACGTTGATGCTCTCTTTGCGAATGGCTTCGAGGATTTGGCCACAAAAGAATCGACCACCCAAGGCCGTTTCCTGAATCGCCTCCATCACCTCCCCCAAGCTGCAGTTCTTCTTGACGTAGCTGTCGACTCCCGCTCGAAGGGCATTGGAAAGCACGCTTCCCGATTGCTGAGGGGTGATGGCCAAAATGCGCGAATTGGGAGCCACACGGCGCACCTCCACCAAATCATCTACCGAAAAACCGTCAGATAAAAAGTCCATGATGACCACATCGGGCTTGAATGCACTCAAGAGCTCAATCAGCTCATGAGGCGTTGAGGCCTCTCCGACGAGGGAGTAGTCCCCTGCGTTTTTGACCAAACTCGTCAGTCCCATCCGAAAAACGGGGCTGCTGTCGGCAATGGCGATGGATGCGGCTACGGGCATTATTTAGACCAATTCTATATAACAAAGATAGCTTTCCAACGCCCTCCCTCCACCACCGAGCTACAATTGAATCCGCATCCCGTCCGATGCCAACAACGTCATCGGGAAAATCGATTGAGCCTCAGCCAACAACGATGTCAAATCCCGATACCGAGAAGAGAAATGACCAATGATGAGCTGCCCCACGCCTGCGTCCAAGGCCACCTGAGCGGCCTGCTCAGCAGTTGAATGCCCCGTCTCCCGCGCGCGCGCTGACAACTCCGCCTTGAAGGTCGCCTCATGGTACAAGCAGGTGGCACCTGCCACAGCGTCAGCAACCAACGGCGAAGGGCGCGTATCGGCGGCAAAGGCATAACTCCGAACGACCGGTCCCGCATCGCATACCTCCTCGGGATGAATGGTACCCTTCCGAACGGGCCTTCCAGATTTCAAAGCGCGGATTTCCTCAAACTCCAGTCCGTGGCTTTCAATCGCTGCTCGCCGAATGCTTCCCATGCGCGGAAGTTCGTCCACTCGAAACCCGTGTGTCGGAATCCGATGCTGCACAGGAAAGGCGGTTACCCGAAACGATGCCTGCTCCCATGCCATTCGGACCTCCCCCGGCGGATTGACTTCGAACTTCAACGGAAACTGCAAGTAAGTAGCCGTCAACCTGAGGTTCTCCATCAACCACGATTCCAGTGCCTCGGGGCCGTGCAGCGTGAGCGCCTCTTTGCGCCCCAACAAATTCATGCTCCCAATCAAGCCCGGCAAGCCCAGAACGTGATCCCCATGCATGTGGCTCACAAAAACGTGGTGGATTTTCGAAAACGGCACGTTGTGCCGTCGCAAACTCACTTGCACCCCTTCTCCTGCGTCGAAAAGGAACCACTTTTCGTGCACATTCAGCGCTTGAGCCGTGGTCATAAAACGCAAATTGGGTGCGGCAGCGCCGCACCCAAGTATGAGGACATCAAATCGGTATTTCACACGAACGAGTTCAGTGGCGCACCACCAAGCGCTCCGTCCACTGATTCGCCGCGCCTTCAAGCGTAACGAAGTAAATGCCTTCGGCCCACGTGGAAACGTCCACCATCAACCGCCCATTTGGAAAGGCTTGCGTGCTGTGCATGACACGGCCGGACAAATCGCGCACAATCACTTGGCTCACGCGCTCCGCTGCGGGCAACTCCATTTGGAAGCGCTCATTCGCTGGGTTCGGGAACATGGTGAAGTCCAAGTCGGCTTGGTTTTCAATGCTGTTGGGCCCCACGATGGTCAGCACGTAACCTTCAAAGAAGTACGGCTGAGGGACTGCTACACCGAAGACCGTGACCCAAGCCTGCACCTCGAGGGACATGGCGTACACACCGCCCGTGGTGGGCGTGCCCACCAAGTCAGCACAGTATTGCGCCCCCCCATGGAAGGAACAAGGATTGGAGGATACGCCCCCATTATTGCACTGAATTTCCAATCCAACGTCAGCAAAGCTCAAGGTCGCCCCAGCGCCTGAGTCTGCGATCAAGGTCGTGTTGACCAAGATGATGGAATCGAGCGGCAACTGAAATGCGGGGTCAATTGCCGATGCATCGATGGGGACCAGGACATGGAACACGTCATTGTACGCAACGTCCACGTAAGCCGTATCGAATTGCTCCCCGATTGATGCATCCGGCGAAGCTCCCCAAAGGGCGGTGCCAAAATCGAAATCAGCGGTACACTGGGCAGATGCGGCACCGAACGAGGCCACCGCGAAAAGGAAGGAAAATACGCGTTTCATGATTCAGAAGTATCAGCCCCCAACGAGCGCTCGGTTTCTTCCATCACGATCAAGTCGAAGGCCTCAGAGGCCGTCGGCGTGATGGTCAAAACGCGGTCGAGTTGGGAGATTTGGATGAGTTTTTCAACCGAGGGTTGCAGGCCGCAAATGACGAAAGAACCTCCGTTGTCACGGCACAAGCGATTGCCTACGAGCACCGCGCTCAAACCACTGCTGTCGCAGTAGCGGGCTTCATTCAGATCCAGAACCATGTTGAACTTTCCATCGTTCGCCAACGAGACGAACTCGGCCTTCAATTCAGGGGCATGGCGCGCGTCGAGCTTTTCAACGTGCACCGACAGGGTGGCGATGGGTTCGCGGTATTCTACTGAAAACTTCATTCAACTGGAACTTTGTGGGCTAAGATAGGAACTTGTATCGTTTATCGAACACCCGCGAGCAGGTAGATTACCGCCATGCGGACGGCCACCCCATTTTCGACTTGATCGAGGATGATCGCGTGCTCGCTGTCGGCTACCGCACTGGTGATTTCCACACCGCGGTTGATGGGACCGGGGTGCATGATGGTGATGGGGTGATCGATTTGGCCTAAGCGCTCTTCGGTCAGGCCAAAACACGCCTGATACTCCCGCAAGCTGGGGAAATATGGCACCCGGCCTTCCCCACCCTGTCGCTCCAATTGGATGCGCAACATGTTCGCCACATCACACCATGCCAAGGTCGCGTCCAAGTCGTGGCTCACTTCCACCCCCAAGCTCGCAATGTGCTTGGGAATGAGGGTCTTCGGGCCGCACACTCGCACGGTTGCGCCGAGCTTTTGCAAGCACAGGATGTTCGAAACGGCCACGCGGCTGTGGCGGATGTCGCCGACGATGGCCACGCGTTTTCCCGCCAAGTCCCCCAGTCGTTCCTGCATCGAATACGCATCGAGGAGGGCTTGGGTTGGGTGTTCGTGCGTGCCGTCGCCCGCGTTCACGATTTGGGTTTTCACACGTTCCTTAAGAAAATGAGGAGCGCCTGGATGGGGATGCCGCATCACCACCATGTCCACCTTCATGGCCAAAATGTTGTTGACCGTATCCACCAGGGTCTCCCCCTTTTTCACCGACGAATTCGCCGCGGTGAAATTCACCACGTCCGCCGACAACCGCTTCTCCGCGAGTTCGAATGACAGCCGCGTCCGGGTCGAGTTCTCAAAAAACAGGTTCGCAATGGTGAGGTCGCGCAACGACGGCACCTTGCGGATGGGGCGGTTGATGACCTCCTTGAATTCTTCGGCCGTTTTGAGGATCAACCGGATGTCGGACTCATGCAGGTCTCGGATTCCGGTTAAATGGCGGGTCGACAACGTGTTCATTCAGGCTTGCGATTGAAGAGCTCCACATGATCGCCTTTTCCATCCTCGCTCCAGTGCACGCGCACGTGCTGTTCGTCAATCGAATCGATGGATTTGCCGATGTATTTGGGTTCGATGGGCAGCTCCCGGCGGAAGCGGCGGTCGATCATCACAAGCAATTCCACGCTGCGCGGACGGCCGTGCGACATGAGCGCATCGATTCCCGCGCGAATGGTTCGCCCCGTGTACAGCACGTCATCCACCAAGATCACCCGGCGGTCCTCCACCAAGAATGGCATGTCGGTGGCATTGGGCGCAATCGGGTGCCTCTTCCGACCAAAATCATCCCGGTGAAACGTAGCATCCAATGCGCCGCAGCGCACTTCCACATCAGGCAACAGCACTTTCAAGCGACTTTGGATGCGGCGAGCCAGGAAAATTCCACGAGGCTGAAGCCCCACCAAGTCCGTTTCCAAAAAGTCGTGGTGCTCGAGCAGTTGATGCGCGAGCCGGTCGACCATGCGATCGAACAATTCAGGGGCAATCAGGACATGCGAATCCATGGCGCAAAGATACAGAAACAAGAAAGGGAGGCGACCGCCTCCCTTTCCAATTTGACAAGTTCGACTCCGGATTATTCGCCAGCTTCGTCGGACTTGGTTTCTTCCGAATCGGCAGCGGGAGCCTCGTCCTGTGCAGGCGCTTCAGCTGCAGGTTCTTGCTTTTTCGGTTCAGCCGGTGCTGCGGGTTCAGCTGCAGGAGCAGCGCCGCCTTCCATTTGTTCCTTCAAAGCGGACAGGACATCCAAGTCACCGAAAGTGCTGCGCTCGACCGTCGAGTTCACCTCGTCCATCATGCGGCTGCTCGTGCCTCCGGTTGTACGCGGCTTGCGCTCCTTGGTTTCCTTCTTCTTCGGGCCTTCATCGTACGTGCGCAAGTGGCTCACCGTGATGCGCTTGGCATTGCGGTTGAACTCCAACACAACGAATTCGCCCGCCTCGTCGACGCCCATGGCCGTGCCGTCCTGCTTTTGCAAGTGCTTCGTGTGGCATGCGCCCTCGAGGCCGTATGGCAGTGCCACGGTGGCTTGGTTGCCTTCGATGCGAACCACCGTCGCGGTGTGGGTTGAACCCACTGCGAAAATGGTTTCGAAGACTTCCCACGGGTTCTCCTGCAGTTGCTTGTGGCCCAAGCTCATGCGGCGTTGGTCCTTGTCCAACTCGAGCACCACCACTTCAATGGTGTCGCCCACGTTGCAGAACTCCGAAGGGTGCTTGATTTTCTTCTCCCAGCTCAAGTCAGAGATGTGCACCAAGCCGTCGATGCCTTCTTCCAACTCGACGAACAAGCCGAAGTTCGTGAAGTTGCGCACCGTGCCCGAGTGCTTCGAGCTGACCGGGTAGCGGTTTTCGATGTCCGCCCACGGATCGTCCTTCAACTGCTTCAGGCCCAACGACATCTTGCGATCTTCCCGATCGATGTTCAAGATGACGCATTCAATTTCGTCGCCGACTTTCAAGAAGTCCTGAGCGCTGCGGAGGTGCTGCGACCACGACATTTCCGAAACGTGGAGCAAGCCTTCGACACCCGGCGCGATCTCGACGAACGCACCGTAGTCTGCGAGGACCACCACCTTGCCTTTGACCTTCGCTCCTTCCACGAGGTCTTCCGTCAAAGCGTCCCACGGGTGCGGCGTCAATTGCTTCATGCCGAGCGCAATGCGCTTCTTGTCGTCGTCGAAGTCGAGGATGACCACGTTGAGCTTGTCGTCCAATTGGACCAACTCCTCGGGGTGATTCACGCGGCCCCAGCTCATGTCCGTGATGTGGACCAAACCGTCGACACCGCCCAAATCCACGAACACCCCGTAAGAGGTGATGTTCTTGACCGTGCCTTCCAAGACAGAGCCTTTCTCCAATCCTTGGATGATGAGGCGCTTTTGTTCTTCGAGCTCGGCCTCGATGAGGGCCTTGTGCGAAACGACGACGTTCTTGAACTCTTGGTTGATCTTGACCACCTTGAATTCCATCTGCTTGCCAACGTATACGTCGAAGTCGCGGATGGGCTTGACGTCCACCTGCGAACCGGGCAAGAAAGCTTCGATGCCAAACACGTCGACGATCAAGCCGCCTTTCGTGCGGCACTTGACCTCACCCGTGATGATGGTATCCTCTTCTTTCGCTTTATTGATGTTGTCCCAAGCAGAGAAGATGCGAGCCGTGCGGTGGCTGACCACCAGTTGACCGTTCTTGTCTTCTTGGCGCTCGATGAAGATCGGAACGACGTCCCCGGGCTGCAAGTTGGGGTTGTAACGGAATTCGCTCGCGTTCACAACACCTTCAGACTTGTAACCGATGTTGACCACGACCTCCTTTTTCGAGACGCTCAACACCTTGCCTTCGACGACCTCCTTCTCTTGGATGAGGTTCAACGAGTTTTCGTAAACCGCTTCGAGCTTTTGGCGATCTTCTGCGCTGAAGTCATCGGAATCGGATTCGAATGCTTCCCAATCGAAATTACCAGGCTCGGACAATGCCGGGCGCTCAGTCAACACCTCCTTGGGTGCAGCTGGGGTTTCTGAAGGGGTAGCGGTTTCCGCAGTTTCTGCGGCGTGTGCTGCCTCAGCAGCGTGATTCTCGGGAGTGACCTCCGGGGCCTGCTCCTCGTGATTCTGGGTTTCTTCGCTCATGCGTCCCAGTTGGATTTGTTCCCACCACAAGGGCATTGGTGGGGAGGTGATACAAATCGCTGCCCTGCGCGACCTTTTTAACGAGGCGCAAAAGTAGGGACAAACCTCACATCACCAACCCTGACAACGAATTAATTAAAGTACGATCAGCTTCGTCGCACGCCAAGCGGGTTCGCCCGACCAGTGAATGATGTACATCCCGGGCTCGCTCGGCGCCGAAAACTCCGATTCATTGCTCCACGAACGCACGATGCGTCCTTGTGTCGAGCGAAGCACCCCGGGAGCGTTCACAGCAACCCGCTCCTGGCCCCGAACGGGATTCGGAAACACACGGGACTCGCTGACGGTGGGTTCTGCCAAGTCCACGGTGGCGCCGTTGTTGCTTGCGTTGGGGGTGGTTTGTTCGAAAAACACCCAAGGAAGCGATGCGTCTTCCAACCGGCCGAAGCTGAAGCTGGGCCAAATCTCAGGGAAGTTCAACGAGTCCACCACCGTGAAACCATCGGGGGATCGGAGAGCGAGGTGTTCGCCGGCGTTGCTCAACCGGAAATTTACGTGGTTCCAGCCTTGGTTTTGGTCTTCATCCGCCCAAAACAACAGGAAGCCGCCTGGAGCAATCACCGTGGAATCCGGAAGCCCCACGGGCACGCGAAACTTCGTGGGATTGTTCCACTGATCCGTCAGGTAATAGCCAGCCAAATCCACCGGCTGAGCCGTGGGGTTGTGGACCTCGAACCAATCTTCGCGCTCTCCAGCCTCATCGGAAATGCCCCAAGCGTTGTCGCTGAGCAATTCGTTCAGCACCAATTCCGCCCCCGGAATCAGGATGAGCTGGTTGCTGACTTGAGGCGTGGGCTGCGCAAAGAACTGCCAAACCAAGCCCCCGTCCGTCGACCGACCGTAACTCTCATTCTGCCCCGCGGGCATCCAAGTGGCGAGATCCACAATCGTTCCGTCCGGTCCCGTCAAGGTCCAATCTGCCGGCGGCGTTGCACCGGCTGGCACGTCAATGCTCGCGTGGTTGCTGCCCCATTGGGTTTCGCCGTTCAGCCAGATCAACAGGAATCCTTCCGCTTCGATGATCGTCCCTACGGGGTCGTCGTTGGGGACCGTCCAGCTGGCGGTGGCGTGCGACAGCGTGTAGTTCGCCACGTTGACGGCGAAGGCATTGGGGTTGTACACTTCCAACCAGGACCCGCCTGGCCCCAACTCCGGGGCGACGGTGCTGGCATTCTGGTGTTGGAATTCGTTCAGGTAGAGTTGGGCCGTTTCCGGTTGGATGTAGGCATTGGGTTGCTCCGGCGTGGGCAGGTCAAAATAAATCCATTCGGAGCAGGCGTCGCAGGCGCGCCCGTAGGATACGTTGGCCGCTTGGGGCCCGAATGCGATTTGGTCCACAATGGTGACTCCGTCGGGTTCGACCAAAAACACTTCCTCGCCATCCGCACTCAATTTGAAGCCTGCATGATCTTCACCTTGGTCCAAGTCGTTGTCGCACCAAACGCGCATATGCCCGCCCGGCAGGACAGTCGTCAAGCCCGCGTTCGTGCTGGGGAACATCCATTTGGTCAGGCTGTCCGGATCATCGGACAAATAATAGCCTGCCAAATTGACAATGCCTCCTGAGTTGTACACCTCAATCCAGTCCTCGGATTCAAAAAAGTCGTCGTAATCCGTGCTGTTGTTGATGGCCATCAACTCGTTCAAAACGATTTGGGCGGAGGCCAACGATGCAGTCAGGAGCCCAAAGGCGAGCCCAAGAGCGCGCAATACGTTCCAATTCATGGCGGCGAGGTTTGTACAAAGATACGCGGTGTGCACCTCCTTCATTCCTTCGAGGTGGCCAAAAGCCGCGCCTCCGTGAATCCCGCCGCTTGGACCACCGCCAACGCGCGAAGTGCCGCTTTCTCGCCGTCAATTTTGCGCGTGATGAACGCATCTCCTCCGCCCCACGGAAGGCTCCGGACCGCCAAGTCCTCGGGAAGCCGCAGCAAAGCAGCACGCGCCGTTGACGGCGCCCCGAGCGGAAACTCGGCGATGCGCACCACCCAAACCGAAGCGTCTTCCTCCACCGCTTCCAAACGCCCTGCTGGCGTGCGCTCCCCCGCAGTCGGGGCAGAACGAACAGGCTGCATGACGAGGCCCTCTGGGAACGCCAATACCGCCCCATTGTTGCCCATGCGCTGTGCACGGACTGCTTCCTCTTGCTTCCAAAACGGACCGATCAACGCATCAACCTGTCCATTCGCAATGGGCCATGCCCGAAAGCGCTCTTTCCATTGAGCTTGCAGGGCAATCACCTCCGACTCCGCGGCCACAAAGTGCACCCCGTACCCCGACATGCGCAGTTCATGCCAAGCACGCGCCTCGTTCCACTCTTGCTCCGAGAACCCCACTACGAAGGCGTCATCGAACGGTGTTTTTTGCTGCATTGCAGCGCATGCCATCGCAGCTTCATTTCGGTTAAGGTAACTACCGTAAACAACTTTCTTCCAACCTGATAACTCAATCAACTTCAACTCATTTTGGACTCCCCAAAATGCCCAACCGTCGGGGGTGTCATGAAAGGCCCCGAGCTGCACAGCGAAGACGGAATCAGCAGGCACTGAAATCGGATCGGATGCCGGAATTGCAGGCCGTTGCTCCGCGACAGGAACGGGTGCGGAAGGTTGCGGAAGAATGGCAGGCACGCCCCATTCCACAGGCGCTTCGGGGCCCAGCACCAAGTCCGCCAACGAATTGGCAGCCGACGACAAGTTGGCCCAAACAGGCAGTTCGAACGCCAACTCCAAATTCCACCATGCCGTGAGCAGCTCCGGCGATTCCTCGGGTTGGCTCGAGCGGAAGGCTTGCCAAGCTGCCCACAACCAATCCCGCCACACTTCTTCCGTTCCCAAGACCGATTCGTAAGATTGGGAAGACCAAGCTTGTTCGAGTGCTCGGTCCATGATTTGGTCTGCATCCGGGTACCATTCCACTTGGTGCATCGCACGTTGCATGCGCAAAGGCATCCCGTCTCGCAAGCGGGCGTATCCCGCGGTTTGGCTTCCCAACTGCTGCCAAATCCGAGCCTGGGTAAGCGTGGCTTGGTCCGCTTGAATGCGCTGGCTCCAAAGCGTGCAAACGTCCTCCCACCCCTCGCTGTTTTCCGCAGAACAAATCAAATCCAAGGCATTGGTGGTGTTGCGGAGGCGCTCAACGATCGGTTTCAAGGCTTCCGAAGACCACGAGCGGGCCATCGCAACGCCTTCCCACCCACCCGAATGGGGCGATTCCGGCAACGGAATGACGGCTTCAAGTTGCTCGAAAGCACGGATTGCGACCCAACGCTCATGCACGGTAGCCACCTGCCACCACGGGGTTTCGGCGAGTGCGCCCCATGCTTCCGGAAGGTCCGTGGACCAAACCGGGTGCACCGGAAGGGTGCGCTCGTCCAGCGGCGGCGCAAGGGCCTCCCAGCTCGGATCCATGAACGCCAATCCGATCCACGGTTCCTCGCTTGCCAGTCGAGGCGCGAGGGCAATCTCTTCCCACGCATACCGCAGGGATACAGGTTCTGCGGTCGTGGGCAAGCTCCATTCGGCGCTGGTGTACGTGCCGCCTTGGCGGTCGGTGAGCAGGGCGCGGTAGGTAGCCCCATCCCATCCGGTCCACCAGCATGCGCCCGAAGCGCCCATCAAGGGCCCCTCCCATACCTTCTTTCGAGCATCCGTGGACCAAATCGACAACGACCGCTCCCCATCGGACCAATCCCACGCCAACTCCACCTGCACAGGCCGATGCGTTGGGCCGTCCAACAACACCTTCACGGCCTGAGCGACCTGATCGGGCATCCGTCGGGTCACCATCCACGCCGTCCAGCCATCGCCGGTCGGCGTGAAATGGGTTTCTGTGCCGCTTGAATTCAAAGCCAACGGCAAGGGAGTTGCAACGCCGCCACCACCATTCAAGTCGGTCCAAAACACGTCCATGCCTCCCGCAGATTCCGGTCGGTCGGAACTCCAGTACAACCGCCCGGCCTCCACATCGAACATCGGCGTTCGTTCGTTGTAGGGCGAATTCACGGGCTCATCAAGGCGGCGCAACTTGCCGAATCGCCCATTCCCCCGAATTTCCACCTCGTACACATCGGTGGTGCCTGCACCTTCTCGGTCGGAAGCAAACCACGCTCGGTCGGCGCCCGGGCGAATGAAGAGATCGCCGTGAAAGTTGGCCTTCCGATCAAAACGGGAGCGCAGGGTTTCGGGCACCTTGACCCAACGGCCCAAGCTATCGGGCAAATCGAATCGGGCATGCCCTTCCTCGTCCCCGACCGCTCGAAGTTCCAACGGATCGAGCGCCACCCAATGGGTCACCGGTTGCGCGTGAAGCCGAGCTCGCTCCGCTTGTTGCTCGGCAAACCGCCTCATCCCGTCGTCGTCGTGTCCAACGGCGAAATACGCTTCAAACCAAGGCAGCGCTTCTCCATGACGCCCAAGGGCTTGGAGCCGAAGGGCTTCGACCAACGCGCAATTCGCCTCCCAAAAATCCCCCTCGCCTTCCCAAACCAAACTGGAGGCTTCGACGCGCTGCAGCGGAGCCGTTCCCTGCACCAATGAACTCGCGAGGCCCAACCAATGGGCCAGGCTGTCTTCGGGCACCTCGTTCAGGCGTTCGTCGCTCCAAGCCTGCAACTCCTGCCATTCGCCATTGCGCCAATGCCGTTCGAGCTGGGGAAGTGGGGTTTGGCACAACAGCACCCCTTCGAGAAGCAGCGTGAACAGCGCGGCAAGGGGCAAGCGGAATGAAAGCATGTAATTTGAGCCCAAAACGTACAATCCTTGTGAATCAGTGGTCAATCTACCCCGGAACGTCAGCCCATCCGCCCCCGCCTTCCATTAGCTTTGCACCAAGTTTCAAACAATTTCACCATGTCAGACGGAATCTACACCGTTCCCACTCCGGTCAACGAGCCGGTGCTCAACTACGCACCCGGGTCAGCTGAACGGGAGGCCCTGCTTGCCGCCTATCACGAAATGTACCACGCGGACCCCATCGACGTGCCGATGTACATCGGATCCGAACAGGTTCGCACGAACGATAAACGGCCCATGTCGCCTCCGCACGAGCACGGGAAAATCCTCGGACATTTCAATTACGGAGACGCCTCGCACGTTGAGCAGGCCATTGAGGCTGCACTCGAAGCCCGCACGGCTTGGGCCGCCACGCCTTGGGAGCATCGCGTGGCCATTTTCCTGAAGGCAGCCGATTTGCTCGCGGGCCCCTACCGTGCAAAGATCAACGCCGCAACCATGTTGGCCCAAAGCAAGAGCGCGTTCCAAGCTGAAATCGACGCGGCTTGTGAATTGATTGATTTCCTGCGATTCAACGCTCACTACGTGCAGGAAATTCACCGGGTTCAGCCCGCCAGTGCTCCAGGAATTTGGAACCGCTTGGAGTACCGTCCCTTGGAGGGATTTGTGTTCGCCATCACGCCCTTCAATTTCACGGCCATCGCGGGCAACCTGCCAGCCTCGGCAGCGATCATGGGGAACGTGGTGGTTTGGAAGCCTGCAGATTCCCAAGTGTACAGTGCTCAAGTCGTCATGGAAGTATTCCGCGAAGCCGGGTTGCCGGATGGGGTCATCAACTTCGTCACCGTTGACGGGCCAGTCGCGGGGGATGTGGTGTTCAAGCACCGCGATTTTGCCGGCCTGCATTTCACCGGTTCGACCGGGGTGTTCCAGCACTTGTGGAAGACCATCGGGGAAAACATCAAGGCGTATCGGACGTATCCCCGGATTGTGGGAGAAACCGGTGGCAAGGACTTCATTCTGGCTCATCGGTCGGCGAATTTGGACGCCTTGGTGGCGGCTTCGGTCCGAGGTGCGTTTGAGCTTCAAGGCCAAAAATGCTCTGCAGCATCCCGCGCCTACATCCCCTCCAACCTCTTTGACGACTACATCGAGCGCATGAAGGCAGAAGTTGCCACCATTCAAGTGGGGACACCCGCGGAGCTCAGCAACTTCGTCAACGCCGTCATCGACCGCAAAGCGTACGACAAGATTGTGTCTTACATCGAATACGCGAAAGCTGCGCCAGACGCTGAAGTGGTTGCCGGTGGCACTTACGATGATGCAACGGGTTACTTCATCCAGCCGACCATCGTGGTCACCTCGAACCCGCATTTCAAGACCATGGTGGAGGAAATTTTCGGTCCCGTTTTGACGGTTTACCGCTACGAGGCGGATGCGTTTGCGGAAACCATCAACTTGGTCGACTCGACGAGCGATTACGCCTTGACCGGCGCTGTGTTTGCTCAGGATCGCTATGCAATCGAAGAAGCGTCCCGTGGCCTCGTCAACGCTGCGGGCAACTTTTACATCAACGACAAGCCCACAGGAGCCGTTGTTGGGCAGCAGCCTTTCGGTGGCGCTCGCGGATCCGGCACCAATGACAAAGCGGGAAGCCAGTTGAACCTGTTGCGCTGGGTGAGTCCACGCACCATCAAGGAGACCCTGGTTCCTCCCACGAACTACCGTTATCCCTTCTTGGGGTGATGCGGCCAAACGGCATAAAAAAAGGCGGTCCATCGGGTACCGCCTTTTTTTTGACGTGAATTGCCCTTACGCTTCAGCGTTGGTTTCCACGGATTCGTATTCCTCGTCGTCACCGACTTCCACATCGTATTCGTCGTAGCGCGGAGTCGGGATTGCAGCCATGTCCACGGCAACGTGGCGACCTCCAGCGAGCTTGCGGAACTCCTCGTCAAACGGCGAGGTCAACATGCCGTCCTGGTCCAACCATTTTGTGAGCACGAGGTACTTCTCCTTCTTCCCAGCGCGACCGATGGTTTCGACCCGTCCGTGCACCGTGCGCAGACGAAAGGCGCTGTTCAAAATGCTTGCGCGGGCCGACGGCTCGCGATCCGCACCGAGGTGATGAATCGCCATGGCGTCATCGATGAGTTCTTTGTATGTCATCGGACGGTTCCGAGCCCGAAGGCGTTTCACGATGAAGTTCCCCCACACGCTCTTCGGTCCGCGTTTGCGTTGCTTGCCACCTGAAAGCGCAGTCGCAGCAGCCACTCGACGAGGGCTCAACGGCTCACCTGTTAGTTTAAATAACATTTCTTCAACGTGAGCCAATTGACCCACGAGCCTGCCCCGCTCCTGTTCATAGAATCGCTTCATTTCTTGCAATTCCTTCTGGGAAAATTCCATCCTGATAAACGTTTTGAAACGGAACGCAACATATCATATCACATGAATAGGCATGCTGTGAACCCTTCGTTAATTAATGAGTTGAGGCAAATTTATGTTCGATACATGAATTGACAAGGCACGATAACATTTTTCTTCAGCTTTGCCTGTTAAAATCTTACGTTTTGCAGACAATACTCATCCGATTGGACGATTTAAGGCGTCCTCATGCGATGAAATGAACCGCTTGGCTGGGTCGTTTTACTCAACTTGTGCCGTCGACTAAACCAACAGAAGAATACATATGAGCATTTTTGGTGGCTTCATATCTGTTCACATGCGTCCCACCTACGCGAAAAAAAAAGTCCCTGCTCATCTTGAGCAAGGACTTCATAGCAACAGCCGCGTAAGCCGGATTCTGTTCACCCGAAGGTGCTTCGCCATCTATCTAACGCAATCTACCCCCTGACTCGGACGGGCCGCCCTCAAACGCCAGTGTACATGATCTTGCAACCCACAAGGTTTACCCAGGCCAAACAATCGCTTGTTTGCCGGTGAGCTCTTACCTCACCTTTTCACCCTTGCCTGTGCCCGAAGGCCATCGGCGGACTAAATCTCTGTGGCACTTTCTGTGAGCACCCGGAGGTACTCCCTCCCTTTCGAGGAGTGTGGCGCCCTATGTTGTCCGGACTTTCCTCCCTGCAAAGCAAGGCGACGAAGTCTGGTGCTGCTATGCAATCAATCCCAAATGACGTTCACCGTCAACCGGTCCCCTCCCCGTTCAATCTCGACTTCGGTGGCCATGCCCTCTTCGAACAAGCTCAGTCCTGTCATATACGACATCATGTCGACGATTTGGATGGTGTCCATGCGAACCACCACATCACCGCGCTTCATCCCAGCCATCGCGGCAGGGCGTCCTTCAGTGACTCCGTCGATGCGCATGCCTTCACCGCTGTAGAGGTAATCGGGCACCACGCCCAAGGTCACCTTGAACCGTGGCGTGCTGTCTTCATCCTGGTCTTTGGTCGCCGTAAACTCCCAGTCCATTTCTTTGTCCAATGCCCGCATCACCCGCTCCACGTAGCGCGCGATGCGCAACATGCCTTCGTAATTCAACTTGTCCGGCGTGTCGCTCGGGCGGTGGTAGTCCGGGTGTTGGCCTGTGAAAAAGTGAAGCACAGGAATGCCTTCCAAGTAAAACGACGTGTGGTCGCTGGGGCCTAAGCCACTTTCACTCGGCACCAAGACAAACCCTTCCTCATTGCATGCTTCGAGGATTTCCATCCAACGGGGAGATGTTCCCGTGCCGTAAACGGCGAGGGTGTCCCCACGCAAGCGACCGACCATGTCGAGGTTCAGCATGTACCGAATGCTGTCCAAAGCTACCGTGGGCTTTTCACAGAAGTGATTCGAGCCCCACAATCCCTTCTCCTCACCCGAGAATCCGCAGAACAAAACGTGATCGTCAAGCGGGGTTTCGGCAAGGCGCTGAGCCACTTCAAGCATGGTCGCCACACCTGATGCGTTGTCGTCGGCACCGTAGTGGACGGTAGGTTCTCCGCGGAACAGGGAGTTCTCGCCGCCATATCCGAGGTGGTCATAGTGGGCAGCCAACACGCCATAGCCCTTGCCGGCGCTTCCTTTGCCGGTGTACAATACATTGTGTCCCACAATCGGCTTCACAATCGCCATGCCCAGGTGCGCCTCGCCCGAATCGCCGTGGATTTGCATCGGGGGATGCGGAGTGTATTGGAACGCTTGGAGTGCTCCGGAATCGCCACGAGCGGCGTACCCCAGTTCCGCGAACGACTCGGAGAGCCATTGTGCGGCGAGCGCCTCGCCTTCGGTGCCTGTTTCGCGGCCCTTCATCGTCGAGTCAGCGAGGGTTTCGACGCGGCTTTTCAACGCGGCCATTGCGGCGTCATCGGAGGCTGACGGGTGCGGGGCGGGTGAGGTTTGGCACGACCACAAGCCCAATGCGACGGAAGCTGCCAACCAAGTTCCCATCCGAACGTCCATGAATCCCATATTCAAAGTATTTTCGCGCAAAATTCGACGATATGCGGACGAAATTAGGCATTATCGCAGCGCTCTTTGGAATGCTGTTGGCAAATTGTGGCACGGAAGTCACACAAACACCCGAAACGGCTCCTTCAGAAGCAGTTAAGACGGACACCTTGCGCTACCCGCAGGAGGAGCACCTGATGAACGTCCGCCAGCTGACCTTCGGTGGGGACAACGCCGAGGCCTACTGGTCGTTCGCAAGCGATGCGCTGGTTTTCCAGGCCACGAACCCCTCTTGGGAAATTCCATGTGACCAAATTTTCATCATGGAACTTGGGGAGAACGCCAAACCCCTTCCCCAACGTCCTACACCGGTTTCCACGGGGTTGGGACGCACGACCTGTGCCTATTTCATGCCGGGGGACAGCACCTTCGTTTACGCCTCTACGCACATGGGGGACGCGGAATGCCCACCGGTTCCGCCGCGCGGGCCCAATGGTGAATACGTTTGGCCCATCTATCCGGACTACGACATCTTCGTGGCCAACCGCAACGGGGAAATCACGCAGCAGCTGACGGATTTGCCCGGCTACGATGCGGAAGCGACGGTTTCACCGACGGGCGATCGCATGGTGTTCACCAGCACCCGGTCGGGCGATCTGGAGCTTTACACGTGCGACCTCGATGGCGGCAACGTGGTCCAAGTGACCCACGAGCTCGGCTATGATGGGGGGGCGTTCTTCTCCCCGGATGGAGAGTGGTTGATTTGGCGGGCAAGTCGTCCCCAAACGGAAGAGGAGCAAACACATTACAAGGAATTGCTCAGCCAAGGACTGGTTGAACCCACGGACATGGAATTGTTCATTGGGCGTGCTGACGGTTCGGAAGCGCGGCAGTTGACCGATCTCGGAGGGGCCAATTGGGCGCCCTACTTCCATCCAAGTGGTGAGCGGGTCATTTTTTGTTCCAACCACCACACGGGTGGGTTCCCATTCAATTTGTTCAGCATCCGCATCGATGGCAGCGGTTTGGAACAAATCACGTTCGACGATGCCTTCGACTCCTTCCCGATGTTCTCGCCCGACGGCAAGTACATCAGTTTTTCGTCCAACCGCCACAATGGTCGGACGCGGAGCACCAACGTGTTCGTAGCTGAGTGGATCGAGTGAGTGCCGACGTTGCACCGCAGTACGTTGTGCTGTACAAGCCCTTCGGGGTGTTGAGCCAGTTTTCTGAGGAGGATGGGCACGTGGGGCTGGCCTCGTTGAATCTGGGGTTGGACCAAGACGTCTACCCCGTTGGAAGGTTGGATCGCGACAGCGAAGGCCTGCTGCTGCTAACCAACGACCGAAGCATCAACGGCGCACTGCTCGATCCCGAGCACGGACACCGGCGGACGTATTGGGTGCAGGTGGAAGGCGAACCCACCGAGGAGGACTTGCACGCATTCAATCGCCCGATGACCTTGAAAATCAAAGGACGGTGGCATTCAACGGCACCGGCTGAAGCCCGGTTGCTGATCGAGCCACCTGCTGTTCCCGACCGGGTGCCGCCGGTTCGCTTCCGCAAAACCGTTCCAGACCGCTGGTTGGAGTTGGTCGTGACCGAGGGCAAGAACCGTCAAGTGCGGAAAATGACGGCCCATGCGGGTTTCCCGACATTGCGGCTCATCCGGGTGGCCATCGGAGACCTGAACATCATGGACTTGGGGTTGCAACCCGGCGAAACGCGAGCCATTCCCCGCGAAACCGTCTTGGAACAATTGGGGCTGCGCCTGACCTCCTCCCGAACGCAACGCCGCCAGCGATGATGGAACGATTGGGAGGAGCGTGGCGCACAGGATTGGCGGTGGTGTGGACGATTTGGGCTTGCAGTTTGGCCCTCGTGGTGCTCGTGTTGGGGAAGCGGTGGAGCGGTTGGGTGTTGACGCGCATCGGCGGTCAGCTGTGGAGTGCGAACCTGCTGAAGTGGGTTTCGGAGGGGTTGGAAGTGGTGGCTCCGCCGGATGGGATTTGGCCTGAACGTGCGATTTACGTGGCCAACCACAGCAGCTACTTGGACATCAACGCCATCTTCGCGAGCATCCCGCATCCCGTCATATTCTTGTCGAAGGCGTCGGTGCGGAAAGTGCCCTTTCTCGGATGGGCGAATGCGCGCGTGGGCACCGTTTTCATTGAACGGGGCAAATTGGACTCGGCGATTCGTGCGGCACAAGACTTGAATCGCGCGCTCGACGAGGGCAAGGTGGTCTGCGTCTTTCCGGAAGGAACGCGCTCGGCGGATGGCCGGTTGCTGCCGTTCAAGAAAGGGGCCTTTCGATTGGCCATCGACGCGGGCGTGCCGGTGGTGCCCTTTTTCATCGAGGGCACGAACGACGCCTTGCCGAAGGGGAATTTCCTGATCCGAAAACGTCCCTTGACCATTCGGTTTGGCGCCCCGATTTCACCGGAGCCGTATCAGCGGACCGGAGACCTCGACGGGATGTCTGAGGCGGCGCGACGGGCCATCTTGGAATTGAAGGGTTAACCGAGCGAACGGGCGAGCTCCCACCCTTCTCGAATGGCGCGTTGGGCATCGATTCCACGGGCCTCTTTGATGCCGCCGATGAGTTCGACCCGCCACGGTCCTTCCCCGAAGTGGGTGAGGAATTCTGGGGCGTGGTGGCTGGTTTGGCCCGCGCACAAAATGATGCGGTCGCAAGCGAATTCGTGCTCGATGCCGGCCTCATCCCGGTAGCGGAATCCCGACTCGGTAACGCCCAAATACTCCACGCCCGTATGGAAGGTGACGCCGCGTTGGCGCAAGGTGACGCGGTGAATCCAGCCGGTGGTTTTGCCGAGGTTGGCGCCGGGTTTATTCGATCCCCGTTGGAACACGTGAACCGCGACGGGGGACTTCCGCACAGGCCGCTCGCCACTCAAGCCACCGCGAGCGCTCAGTTGGCGGTCGATGCCCCAAGCGTCCTCGAACGACTCCGGGTCGCCGCTGTGGGTCAGCCAATCCGCCACGTCGAACCCGATGCCCCCCGCACCGATCACGGCGACCACGCCTTCGTTCGGTGGCGGCTGCTTCAGGGCCTCGTCGTACGCTTGCACGTGCGGGAAGTTGACGCGGAACAGCTCGGGAATGTGCGGCAGCACGCCGGTTGCGAGCACCACGACGTCGCAGCCCTCGGCGTCCTGTTGCGTGGCGCGCCGTCCCATCACCACCTCGACGCCGTGTTGTTCCATTTGGTGGTGGAAGTACCGGATTGTTTCGCTGAAATCCTCCTTGCCGGGAATGCGACGGGCCAAATTGAATTGCCCGCCCAGCTCCTCGGACGCCTCGATCAAGCGCACCCGGTGTCCCAACCGCGCCAACTCGCTCGCGCAGCTCATCCCTGCGGGACCACCACCGACCACGAGCACCGACAAGTGGCGCTCCGGACGCGGTTCGGCATCGGTTTCCCGACCCGCTCGCGGATTGACCAAGCACGTCGCGGTCTTCCGCTGGAAGATGTGGTCCAAGCACGCTTGGTTGCAACCGATGCACGTGTTGATGTCATCGGGAGCGCTACGCCGCGCTTTGGCGACCCACTGGGGATCGGCCAAAAATGGCCGCGCCATGGACACCAAATCCGCGCACCCTTCGGTGAGCGCGTGTTCGATTTGGTCCGGCATGTTGAAGCGATTCGTGGTGACCAACGGAATGCCCACGTGGCCCATCAGCCGCTGAGTGACCCACGCGAATCCGCCATGCGGAACCATGCTTGCAATGGTCGGAATCCGCGCCTCATGCCAGCCGATGCCGGTGTTGATGACGTGCACGCCCGCCGCTTCGAGCGCTTGGGCCAACTGAACCACTTCATCCCACGAGCTGCCATCTGCCACCAGGTCCAACATGCTCAAGCGGAACATGATGAGGAATCCGTCGCCGACCGCCTCGCGAATGGCACGTACGATGGCCAAAGGGAACGCCATCCGGCGCTCGAAACTCCCGCCCCAATCGTCGCGGCGTTGGTTCGTGGACTGCACGAGGAACTGGTTGATGAGGTAGCCTTCCGATCCCATGATTTCCACTCCGTCGTAGCCGGCTTCCTGGGCCAGGCGAGCGCTTCGAGCGTAATCTCGGATGGTCCGCTCCACCCCGCGGCGGCTCAGGGCGCGCGGCTTGAACCGGCCAATGGGCGCCTGGAGGGCGCTGGGCGCAACGCAGAACGGATGGTGGCTGTACCGTCCGCCGTGCAGCAGCTGCAGCAGGATGCGACCGCCCTCGGCGTGCACGGCCTCGGGGATGACGCGGTGCTGGCGGACGTGCCACCGGCGGCTCATGGTCGCTCCGAACGGCCCCAATGCGCCCGCCATGTTGGGGGCGATGCCTCCGGTGACGATGAGCGCGGTGCCCGCGGCTGCGCGCTCGGCGTAGAAGGCCGCGAGCTTTTGCATGCCGCCGCGCTCTTCCTCCAGCCCGACGTGCATGCTGCCCATGATGACGCGATTCGGCAGGGTGAAGGGACCGAGATCGATCGGCGTGAACAGCTTCGGATAGGGGGAATTGGAGGACATCAATCGAATTCTCTGAACCGGTCTACGAAGTCGTTGCGCCGCTTTTTCGATCCCATGGCTTGGAATCCGAAGCGCTTGCCGTCTTCTTTGATGGTTCGGTTTTTGGCCTTGACTTCCAGCAAGATATCAAAGAATGGCGTGTCCGTAGTGCTCACGTTCATCGTCCCCAAACGGTAGTCGAAGTAATACCAATTCTCGTCGCTGCCATGCAGGTAAAGCCGCAGCCAATCGCCCGTTTTCATCCGCTGGATTTCCATTTTGCCCTTCATCTGCATGAAGACTTGCTCATCGCCCAAAAGCACGATGCCCAGCGGACCTTCCGAAACAAATGATTCTTCGGATGGATCGTAGACCAGCTCAATGCCGCTGAGCACGAGGGTGTGCTGCAGTTCCTTCGGCACGCGCTTGAACTGCCCTGTCAAACTCAGGTCCCCGAGGGCGTCAGCGGCCGCTTCTTCGCCAATGCTTCGTCGCAAAGCGCGGTCGTAGCCCGAGGCGAAGACATCGAGTGGGCTCGTTCCTTGCCACATGGGGATTTGGGTGGCGATGCGCTTGAGGAGTTGGTCGTCGAACAGGAAGTCCAAGAACAACGTGCCTTTGAGGCGAAGCTGTCCGTTTTCGTCCACCCACGACTCCCCGACCATGGACTGTTCGAGCAGGCCAAAATCCACGGGCAAGTTGATGGCTCCGCTCCCCTTCAATCCGCAGCCATCCACCGACAATTCCCAGGAGTTGGCGACGGACTCGAGGTCGTTGAACCGCTCTTCGGACGAGATGACGTACCGCTTCGTTTTCGCGTCGTAGCGGATGCTGCCTTCCAAATCGATGAGCGGCGAGTCTTCCCGGTCGCCCCGTTCGGTCATGAAGGCGGGGTATGCGGTGTAGGGCGAACGGCCGGACACCACCACCCCAGCCGTCAGGTCGGTGCGATCGATGGATTCCGGTTCGTTGCCGATGGGAATCGAGACCGCCTTCGGGTCGATGCGAGCATCGAATGCCACCCATTCGGGCACGTACCCCGCACAGGGGTGCATCATTTTTGCCCCGCCCTCGAACCTCAAGAGCGGCTCGCTGGCGTCGAGGTGCACGGAACCGGCATACGCGAACGCCGGACTCAGAGCGAAATCTTCGGTGACCACAACCTGTCCCTTCGCGTGCGTTTCACGGTTCGTTCGGTCCACGAAGATTTGGTCGAAGGTCAGCTCGAACGGTGTGCCGTTCACGTCCTTGTAGATGTAACTGCCGGCGCCCTTGTAATCAAGCCGGCCGCTGATTTCGAGGTGGGCCTCGGTGATGCGGTGATGCCGGGAAGTGCGGTCTGCCACGACCGTTGCGCGTTCCAAGGCGTCCATGGCTGCAAGGCGCCGGACCATCAATTTCCCGCTGTCGGGCCAAATTTGGGCGTCAGCCACCTCGAGGTACTGCACCCCTTCACACGCCAAGTCCGCCGTTTGTACGCCGAATCGCGATTGTGGCGAGAGGAAGCGCAGGCTGTCTTGGCCGGGATGGAGGGAAAGGAAATTGCACGGAAGTTCAACGGCTGTGGTGTTCGCCAATTCCTCTTTGGGGAACGTGCGGTCGGACTCGAGGGCGATTTGGTCCAAATCCATGAACCATCGGAACCGCGACAGGTCCACCTCATACTGGTTCAGCGGCAACTCCACCTTCACTTCGCCTGCCATCGCCTCGAAATCCCCCAAGCGGTCCGTGAAATTCACGTCCGCTTTCACCGCATCCGTGCGGAACGCCATGCGATCCTCCAACCCGCGCAACTGAAATCCTGCCGAATCGGACACCGCGTGGTGCTGCGTCAGCTGGAAGTCCTCGGAGGTCAGTTGCGCTTGGTCAAAATTGAAAACGCCCGTCGCAAACATTCCAGAATCCACATAGGTCAACGCTCCCCGGAACTTCACCCCGTCGTAATAGGCCGTCAAGGAGTCGCGGCCCGTCGAACACTCCAACCGGTGCTCGTAAGGCGCAAACCGCAAGTCCCCTCCCCGACCCGTCAAATGCGGCACATCAAAGCCCTCATCGCTGCGGTTCGAGAACGTGCTCGTGACTCCGATCGCCTCATCCGGCAAGAACGTGAAGTCGTCCCCTGCGGCATGCGCCGTTTTGAAATCGATGACGCCCCCACCGTGCAGCCCCTTCAAATCGAGCCGAATGGCTTCGGTGTACCGCGCCAATCCCCCATATAGTTCCTTCCCCGCACTCGTGGTTTCGGTTGAAATCCCGAGCGAGTAGTCCGGCATCAACTCCAGCGGCTGCTCCAAATCGGGCAAGATGCCCGAACTCACCAAGGTCCCGCGGAACGCGAGGTCCTCCGGCGCAAACCGGTCGAGGTTGTTCATGGTGAACGGATCGACCGCAAAGTAGAAGCGATCGCGGTCGTAGGCCCCACCCTGGATGCGCTGCTCGTCATAGTACACAAAGGACGTTTCCTTACTCGATAAAACGGGGTACTGCGTGAACTGCCGCGAGCGCAACCCCGAGCGATTCATCGGATCGTCGATTTTCAGCGTTCCCGTGACTTCCCGCAAAGAGGACTGAACGGGCCGTTTGAGTGGCCGGCCGTAACGATCGCGCTCTGAGGGGTCGTCCACTTGCAATTTGACTTCCTCGACTTGGCTGAGCTCGATTTGGAACCCTTCATAATCAAAGCCAAACCCGGTTCCAATGAACTCCAAGTTCCCCGCAATCACCCGCCCGTTGAACGCAAACGACCGGTTCTCTCCGATCTCCACCCGTCCAGCTTCAGGCAAGATCCGCACGTCCTGCGAATCACTGACCTGAAACGGCATCACCCCATCGAGCCGCAACCGACCATTCAACAAACTCAAGCTACCATTGACACCGTTGGGCGCCTGCGAGATGAACCGTATGACATCGTAATCCCTTCGTCCTGCGGCGTTTTGAAGGAACTTCAAGGCCTTGGGCTCGATGGAGCATTCCAAGGTTTCGAGGTCCATTTGCAGGAACCCTTGATTCGCCAAATCAATGAGCAGGATGCGCGTCGACAATTCATTCAACCGAATGAACTCCGCAAAGTCGAGCGTGGTGAATTCCGATTGGCCCGTTTCCTTCTCAAATTGCCGCAACAATTGAAGCGGGTGGCGATCCGCCATGCCTTGTAAGGACTGGAACGCCTCGCGTTTAAAATAGTCGAGGCTAGCGAACGTTGCGGTTCGGTTGGTTGCCCCTGGGATGCCCCCCAATTGAATGGTCGTGCTGCCCAATTCCCAGTTCATCGCTTCCACGTCCATCTCCAAACCGTGGTACGTATCCTTGAACGATTGCTTGCTCAACCCTTCATCGGAACGACTCAGGCTCAATCGCCCGGTCGCGTGGTCCAGGCGAAACTGGCACTCGGGGTGTGAAATCGTATCCTCCTCGAAGAACAACCACGCTGCGCTTTTCTCAGCGGAAATTCCGCGATCCGTGAACAAGTACGTCAACGCCTCAATGCGGAAGAGCACCGTGTCCTCATGCAGCACTTCCAGTAGAGCGCGATCTTCCGCCGTTCCGGTGCCGAGCAAGCGCGAACCCGAAATCGTGATGCCCCCCGTGTAGTTGACGTTGGGGGCGATGTCCGTGATGCTCAAGACACTCGCGTCCGTTTCGAAGCGGGGGTAGTCCTTGCTTTCAGGTGAGGCGTTGGCCTGCAATTTCACGGTGAGTTGGCCTGGAAGGGCTTCGGGGACCAAATCGCTGTAAAACATCGCCCCTTCGACCTGCAGCGAATTCCCGTCGAGGCGCAAATCGAAAGACTCGAACTCCGCATAGGTGCGGGTGCTGTCCAACGTTGTTCCGGCCCAGGTAATGCGTCCTCGCCCCCCTGCGAAGCGGTCCCGGGTGACGCTCCACACCCCTTCGGTACCCAACACCGCCACGCGGTCCCCGCGGCCCGTGCCGATCAAGTCGCCCTGGATGAAGCGCACTTGCGGAACGCTGTCCCACTCGAATCGCGGCACCCCGCCTTCCATGCGCCATTCGGTGTGGCCGTCGTTCGCGATGGTTCCGCGCCGGAACAAGTCGGGTGAAACCGCCAAGAAAGCCGGCTCGGATTTCTTCCAAGACCGCTTTCCTTCCAGCGCTTCGATGAACGCGTGCCACGGCTCCCAAAACACCGTGTCGCCTTGGTCCATGAGCACTTGGGCTGCTTCGAGGTACCCCCTGCCCGCCTTGGGAAACGGCATGCGGTCTTTCTGCATGCGCTCGGCGGTCGTGCGCAACGTGTCGAGCTGACCTGCCCGCCATGTTCCTTCGTACAACCACGGCTTGAACGACTTCCGCAGCCATTTGACTTGCTCGTCGCTTTGGTCGCCCACCCACGCTTCAACGGTTTGGTAGAGGGCCTCGGCTTGGGCTTCGGTTTGGCTCCAAAGCATCGTCGAGAACAAGCATCCCAACGCAAGCAACGACAACTTCCTCATCTCAATGGGTTTTTTTCCAGTGCAAACACGCCCAACCTGAGCGCTCCCATTCGGACTCAAGCACCCAATTGTGCCTCGCGGCTTCTTCGGACAAGCGCTCCACATCGGATGGGAAAAATCCGCTCATGAGCACCCAACCACCTGGATTCAATGCCGCATCGTACGCCGCCCAATCCGCAAGGAGGATGTTGCGGTTGATGTTCGCGAGGATGCCGTCAAACGGGGCGGTCGGTTCCTGCAGCAACTGGGCATCGCCGTGCTGGATGGTGAAGGATGCATCGGGCTCGATGCCGTTCAGCCGCGCATTGCTCGCACTGTTCTCGACGCTCCATTCGTCGATGTCAATGGCCACCACTTCCTTCGCCCCTAAGCGCTTCGCTGCGATGGCGAGTACCCCCGTTCCACATCCCATGTCCAGCACCCGTTGGCCTTCGACGGGCCGATCGAGCAGGTGGCGCAACATTTGCCAGGTCGTGGCGTGGTGCCCGGTGCCAAATGACATTTGGGGCTGGATGATGAGGTCCAACCCCCGGTCGGGTGCAGGGTGAAAGGGAGCGCGCATGTGGGCCAGTCCCTCCACGTCAATGGGCTCGTAATCGGCTTCCCAAGCGGCGTTCCAATTGGTGGCTTCGATGCGCTCGGTTTGGTCCACCAACTCCTCCAGCCCGGGCATGTTGCGCAAGCGCTCAATCACCTCCGCCAAGGCCTCGCGGTCCACCCCATCCCAAGCCGCGTGCGCCACCAAACCGCGGTCATCCGGCTCGAACATGTCGAACCCGATTTCACTCAACCACGCCACCGCCACATCCGCTGCTGGCTGGGCGGGGGTCAAGGCCAAATCCAACTTCAAAAACGCATTCATGCATCGAAGTTACTTCGCGGTGAGGCGCAGAACTTCGAGCAGTTCGGAAGAGTTCTTAAATGTTATTCACGAAACCGAGGCGGCATCTGCAATGCGAATGAGCTCCAAGAAATCCGCTGGATCCAAGCTCGCCCCACCGATCAATCCACCGTTCACGTCGGGCTGATTGAACAGCTCTTCCGCATTCGAGGGTTTGCACGATCCGCCGTACAAAATCGGCAGCTCAGCCGCTGCGTCGGCCCCAAAGCGCTCGTTGAGCCAACCGCGAATGGCGGCGTGCATGTCCTGTGCTTGCTGGGAAGTAGCCGTTCGCCCCGTTCCAATGGCCCAAATGGGTTCGTAAGCGATGACGAGTTGTGCGGGGTCGTTCACGCCCACCAGGGCCGATTCGAGTTGATCGAAAATCACGCGTTCGGGCTGTCCGGCTTCGCGCTGTTCGAGGGTTTCACCGCAGCACAGGAAGGTCCGGAGGCCGGCGCCCAAGGCGCGCTGAACTTTCGCATGGACGGCCTCGTTCGATTCTCCGAAGAACTCGCGTCGCTCGGAATGACCGATGAGCACCGCTTGGGCCCCAGCGCTTTGCACCATCTCCGCCGTGAATTCCCCCGTGTGCGCTCCCTCACCGTGTGCGCTGCACTGCTGCGCCGCCCAGTGCAATCGGCCTGACTCGCCCATTGCGAGCGCCGCGAGGTAGGGCGCAGGCGGTGCAATGTAGACTTCTGTGTTGCCGTTGAGCTCAGCGAGGGCCGGTAGGAAGGCGTCCGTGAATTCCCGTGCCTCGTTCATCAATTTGTTGCTTTTCCAGTTTCCAGCTACGATGTTGCGCATGACCTTTGTCTTGTATTGGGACAAATTTCGGGCATCCATGAACACCTCCGACGCATTCGCGACACCTGAAGACATCCTGCACCGGTATTGGGGATTCCGAACGTTTCGGGATTTCCAGTTGGGGCCTGTGCGCGATCTGTGCGCGGGGCGAGACGTTTTAGCGGTGTTGCCCACCGGTGGGGGAAAAACGGTTTGCTACCAGGTTCCTGGGATCTACCGTGGAGGGCTGTGCTTGGTCATTTCGCCGTTGATCGCCCTGATGAAAGACCAAATCGAAGGCCTGCGCAGAAAAGGCATTCGCTGCGATGCCGTGACCGCAGAAGGCGGCGCGCGGGACGCGGAGCGCGCGCTGGAAAACGCGGCGGTCGGTGCCCTTCAGTTCCTTTACGTGAGTCCAGAGCGCCTCCAGTCGGAAGCGTTCATCGCGCGGTTGGATCGCATGCCCATCCAAACCGTGGCCATCGACGAAGCCCACTGCATCTCCCAATGGGGGCATGACTTTCGACCGGCTTATCGTGAAATTGCGGCGTTGCGCCAACGGAAGCCGGATGCGGTTTGGGGGGCGTTCACGGCGACGGCAACCGCCGAAGTGTTTGAGGACATCGCCGTTCAGCTCCAGCTGAAGTCCCCGGCCAAGCATCGGAGCAACATGCGCCGCCCAAATTTGAATTACGGAGTTTGCGCAAGCCGAGATGCGGCCGCCTCCCTCATCGAAGCGGCGCTGAAGGCCACGGGGAGCGGGCTTGTATACGTGGGGACGCGCATTGCTGCGGAGCGCTGGGCAGACCGCTTACAGCGAGCTGGGATTTCCGCTCAGGCCTACCATGCGGGATTGGACGCCTCGTTGAAAGCGGACCGTCAGCGGAGGTGGATCGCGGGGGAACTGCAGGTCATGGCATGCACGAGCGCCTTTGGTATGGGCATCGACAAACCCGATGTCCGCTGGGTGTATCACGCCCACAT
The DNA here is from genome assembly GCA_964390365.1 of uncultured Comamonadaceae bacterium. Classification (GTDB taxonomy): domain Bacteria; phylum Bacteroidota; class Bacteroidia; order Flavobacteriales_D; family Sanyastnellaceae; genus JALQTD01. The sequence goes on from CAYMHW010000001.1 coordinate 62,308, forward strand.
TCCCGCGGATTTGGAGTCGTATGTGCAGGAAGCGGGACGCGCGGGACGCGATGGCCAGCCCAGCGAGTGCGTGTTGTTTCCCGATGCAGCGCTCGTTCAAGAAACGGAGGACCGCATTGCTCAGCGCTTTCCCGACGTGTCCACGGTGCGGATGGTGTATCAAGGCTTGGCCAATGAAGGACGCGTTGCCATCGGGGACCACCCGGATGAACCCACTCGGTTCTCCCCCCATGTTTGGGCAGGAGAAAAAGGCCTCTCCGTTCGGGCGGTCACAGCGGCCTTGGACTTGCTTGTTGCAGGTGGATTCATTCAAGTCCGCGAGCAACCGACGAAACGCACGGGTACGTGGGTTCAACTGGCCACCCAAGCGCAGTGTTCGGCTTGGATCGAAGAGCAGGCTTGGGGATGGGAGTTGCTCGATCAATTGAGGCGATCCCCCGGGGCCTCAGCAGGTGTTGCTTTTGACCCCGATGCTTGGGCGCGACATCATCACCGCCCAGTGCAAGAGGTCATCGGGTGGATGGAGCGCTGGGACCGCATGGGAATTGGTGAATGGAGTCCATCGCTTCCTGGTTTGAGCATTCGGTGGCTTCAACCGCGCATGGGTGCCGAGCGCTTGGCCCTGCCCCGAACCATTTACACGGAGCGCCGCGCGCAATTGGAATCGAAATGGAATGCCATGAAGCGCTATTTGGCATCCACCGACTGCCGCGCAGAAGTGTTGGACGATTACTTCGGGACTTCGCACCAGAATGGGCCTTGCGGGACGTGCGATCGATGCACCTGTGCATCCTGGGACGGCGCTGCTTGGGCTCAGGAAAACATTCCCGTTGACGGAATTGACGGGCATGAACTGATCGAGCGACTTCCCCTGCTCATGCGGGATTGCGGAATTGAAGCGCTTCGCGGTTTGCGTGAGCAAGGAGCGTTGCATTCACGAGGAAACCGGGTGTTCCTCTCCCGCTAACTTCTCGCCCTATTTTCGCGCAAACATTTGCCATGCCCCTCTCCGCCTACGTCATCCTCAAGCCTGAAAAAGAAGCGAGCTTGGAGCGCCAACATCCTTGGGTCTTCAGCGGGGCCATTCAATCGCGACATGGTCGCCCGCGAACCGGAGACCGAGTGGCCGTTCGCACGGCTTCGGGTAAGTGGATGGGATGGGGCCATTACACAAAGGACCAGTCCATTGCGGTGAGGATGCTCGCCTTCGATGAAGCCGAGCCCGCTTCAGGATTTTGGGCGAATCGCATTCATCAAGCCGTGGGACTCCGAAAGCGCTTGGGGCTCATCGATGGCGATTTGACGAACTGCTGCCGTCTCGTTCATGGTGAAGGAGATGGCCTGCCCGGGCTCATCATTGATTGGTACGCGGGCGTCGCCGTGATGCAACTGCATACCCTTGGCATGTTGGCTGAACGGTCTGAGATCGTGCAGGCGCTTGAGACAGCGTTGGGCGCTGCACTCGTCGCGGTGTATGACAAGAGTGCGAAGGTGCTCGCTCGCCACCACAACGCGCAGCACACGGACGGTACGGTGTTCGGGGAACTGCCTGCTCAGGTGCTGGCCCGGGAGCACGGAAACGCGTTTGAAGTGGACATCGTCCAAGGCCAAAAAACCGGTTTTTTTCTCGATCAGCGCGACAACCGAGCCCTCGTTGGAGCCTTTTCGAAAGGCATGCGCGTGCTGAATGTGTTCAGCTACACCGGTGGATTCTCGGTCAGTGCATTGGCCGGTGGAGCGAAGGAAGTCCACAGTTTGGACAGTTCCTCACGCGCGCTGGAAGTGGGCGACCGCAACGTGGCATTGAACTTCGAGGATACCCGCCGTCACCGATCCATTGAAGCCGATGCGCTCGACTACCTCAAAACGCACAGCGCCAATTACGACGTCGTTGTTTTGGATCCGCCGGCCTTTGCAAAAGGGGCACATTCCAAGGACGCTGCGGTGCATGCGTACCGGCGTTTGAATGGCATGACCCTCAAGGAAATGCCCTCCGATGCTTTGCTGTTCACGTTCAGCTGCTCCCAAGCCGTGGATGAGGCCCTCTTCCAGCGGACCATCTTGGCTGCCGCCGTGCAAGCAGGCCGATCCGTTCAGGTCTTGAAACGAATGCACCAACCCGCCGACCACCCCGTTGCGGGAGGACACCCGGAAGGCTTTTACCTGAAAGGTCTGTTGCTTCGGGTGCTTTAAGGCTGAAGGCCCTCGATTTGCCATTGGCCCTCCACCCGGCGGTACCGCCAGCGGTGATGCAGGCGACTGGGCCGTCCTTGCCAAAACTCCACCTCCTCGAGCACCACGCGAAATCCGCCCCAATGAGGAGGTCGTTCAATGACCTCCGCGTCCGCAAACCGCCGTTCTGCGTCCTCGAGCTGGGCATCCAAGGCGGATGCACCAGAAGTTGGGCGGCTTTGGTTCGAAGCCCACGCCCCGAGTTGGCTCGATCGCGGACGGCTGTGAAAATAGGCGTCGTTTTCTGCTGCGCTCAGGGGAACCACCGCGCCCCGAATGCGCAGCTGGCGTTCCAATTCAGGCCAAAAGAAAGTCAACGCCGCCACCGGATGCGCCTTCAATTGGATGCCTTTGTTGGATTCACCATTCGTAAAGAAGGAAACCCCTTCTGCGGTGACGTCTTTTGCAAGCACCATTCGAGCGTCCGGCCGGCCATCGGAATCCACCGTCGATAAGCACATTGCATTGAATTCCGTCGGATTCACGCGCCGAGCCTCTTCCAACCAACTATGCAACAACTCAATCGGCGCCTCCGAAAGCGATTCCTTGTGCAATTCGTGGCTGGTGTATTCCTTGCGAACTCCGTGTAATTCTTCCATCAGTTTGGGTTTTTGGCATAAAACATCAAGCTCCCTCCTTCTTCTACTTCCTGGCCTGGTTTGTGGGCGTATCCGATGCGCGTGCATTCGATTTGGCCAAATCCCGCCCGCTCCAACAACGCCGTCATTTCCCGCTCATTCGTGTAGTGCAAAAAGGCCAGTTCCTTCGAGCCCGTGCGCGAATAAAACACATCGCCTGGGTCGTAACCTTGTTGGCCCAAATACCACGCGTCAAAGTCTTCCACCAGCTGGGGGCCCCACTCATGCGGATCCTCCCGATTGAAGACGTCAATGAACAGCATGCCCCCTGGCCGCAGCGCAGAACGCAACTTCAACAGGGCAGAAAGCCGATCCGCTTCCGTGGCAAAGTGGCTGAACGCATACAGAAACGTGATGGCATCCAACCCGCTCAACCCCGAAGTCCCTTCCCAAAAACCATCGCACATCTCCACCCCCCGTTGCGCAGCAATGGCACGCATTTCGGGACTGAGGTCAGTCCCCAGAACTTGGTAGCGCAAGGAACTTAGCTGGAGGATTTCGAGCGCTCGGCGTCCCGTTCCACACCCCACGTCAAGCACGCGGCGAACAGGGTGCTCACCATTCAGTTCGTGGAGGCGTTCCGCGATGCACGCGTTCACACCTTGGGTGTACTCCCGGCGGCGCGCATCCGCTTGGTCCAATCGGTCATAATCCGTCGCTTGAGCCCGATAATAGTCGGAAAGCAATTCGGTTACGCGCCGCGGATGGGGCTTGGGAACCACCGGTGTAATGAAATGAGTGGCCGCATCCACCCGTCGCTCATATTGAAACGCATGCTCCTCAACGGATTCGTAATGATGCGGATCCAAACCCAAAACCGCAGCAGGCGCCGACGCCTTCAGGGTGAACACGTCCCCACCTTCAACATCGAACAACCTCAAACCGCCCAAATCCTCCAGTGCCGGCGCATACAGGTGCAACGTGATGAGGGGCTCGCTGTCGCTCCCATTCACGAGCCGGTGAATCGTGCCATCCGGCTCGGCCAAAATCCCACCTGGAAAAGCAACCACACGATCTTTCATGCTCAATCTCCCCGCTTCAAAGCGAAAACCGTGGTGCTCCAATTGTCCGGAAAGGCACACCACGAATCCCCAAAAGCCTTGATGGAAGTGCACCGCGCTCTCCGCCCCGGGCTTCCAACGAAGCAGAGCCACTTCAAAGGGCTCCACGGCCAACATGTTTCGAGAATACGCCCCTTTTTCCTCCCAAGGCGGGAGGGCTCCACTCCAATCCAATTGGATCCAATCTTGTTCAAATACCCAACGTCCCAACGCCTCCATTGAGGGCACTCCCTCCGTGAAGGCACGAGCCCGACGCAACAATTCTGTAAAATCAAACATCAGGGGCAAGTTACGATGCTTAGGATGCGCGAATCCGTCGATGTAACCTTCCAATTTCATCTGCGTAAGAGGCTCAACAACAGGACCATTCATTCTAAATGAGCCATGCGAAATCTCATCGTTGCATACAAAAACCTCCCCCTGCAGGTGCGCTCCATCATCAAGGAACGCTATCCCGACGGATACGAAGACGAGACCTTCGAATTCGAAGTGCCCGGAAAAAACTTGATCTACAAAGCCCTGCGGATCACCATCGAGGAAGTCACCTACCTCATCAAGTTGGACACCCGGTACAAGGACACCGACTTCCTCCTCGATGACGATTGGTGATCAGTACAGGTCCTTGGCGCGCAACCGATGCGTCCACAACGTATCGCCTTGAACACCGCGCATGACGATTTCAAGGCTCCGGTCTTTGCGAGGGCCTGAGAAATTCAACTCAGCGAAGTGGCGCACGCCGATCATGGTTCCTGGAACCCGCAAGGTGTTGGGCTCATCGCTGTGATCATAACTTCCGCTCGTCAAAGGGCTTGAGGTCAAATCATGGACCCAGTTCCCCCCCGGCAACTGCAACCTCGTCAGTTCGCCATTGTGTCGGTCTCCTGAAAGGAAAATCACCCCGCGAATGTCCTCTTCGTCCAAGCGCTTGAGCAACTCTGAGCGCTCTTCAGGGAATTGAGCGAGGTTTTCGTAGATGGCCGCATCCGATAAGACCTGGCCCCCGATGGCTACGATTTTAAAAGGTGCCCGACTCGCGGAGAGGGCCCCCATCAGCCAATCCATCTGCTCCTCACCGATGACCTGCGCCGTTTGGGTTGTGTTGTGGTGGTTCACCCGGTGGAACCGGTTATCGAGCAAGAAGAAATCAACGTCCATGAATCGGAATTGCGTGGTGATTCCGCCCTCACCACCGGGCAACCCATAGCTGGGATTCGCCCAAAACGATTCAAAGGCTTGTTGCGACCATTCCTTTCGGACAAAATGACCGTCGCAGTCGTTGGGGCCAAAATCGTGGTCGTCCCAAATGGCAACATGCGGCATGTCCCCCAACAAACCTTGCAGCTCCGGCGTGGTCCTCATGTGGGTGTACCGATGGCCAAACCCCGCATAGCTTCCGAAGTCAACTTCGCGCAAATAGATGTTGTCCCCCAACCAGACCATCAGGTCGCCTTGCGCTTGGCTCATCGTTTCAAAAATCTCGTACTGCCCGCCATATCCATCACCAGGCCGATCGTATTCGGGCTCGTTGATGTACGCGCAGCTTCCAGCAAGCACCTTGAATGCCGGGGGATCCGTGCGGAAGTCCCACAACGGCTGCGTCGTAAATCGCAACGTGTCCAACCCCGACCCGCCGGAGATCAACAATGCTTCGTACGCAGTTCCCGGTTCGAGCAATGCGAGCTCGGTGGTGGCGGTTTGGAAGTCGCCTGTCACCACATCCACACGAACGACCAAGCTGTCTTTTCCCGCTTCGTAAACCCGCCATTCGGAAGGCGCAGCGAGTTCATCGAACTGTGACCATACGAGGGCGGAACGCATGTCCACGTATCCCAACATGGTCGAGCACGCCAGCTTGGAAGGCGCAGGTGCTTGCTCAGCGGGTGATTGACACCCCCCAGCAACCAAGGCGATTGCCGCGAGAAAAGAAAGCTGCTTGTTCATGGCCGCAAGTTACACCACGACCTAAATAAAAAAGAGGGACCGAAGTCCCTCTTTCAAGTTGTATTATCGTCCGAACAGGATCGTCAAAAACGCTTCAAATCAGCGAGTAACAACGATGTTCTGTGCGTCCGTGAAGTTCGTGTGCTTGACAGAAACCATGTAGTTACCTGCTGCGAGGTCGTGCTTGACCACGATGCGGTTACCACCCACGATGTTCTCCTGAGCGATCTCTTGAGCCATGGCAATCTTGCCCGACATGTCGGTCACTTCCAACACCAAGTTCTCACCTCCGAGGTTCAACTCACGGTCGAACTTCAAGCTGAAGGTGCTTTCGAACACCGGGTTCGGGAAGATGCTCCAAGAAGTCGTAGCGTCCACGTTCGTGAATCCAGCAGCCGGGCCGTTGTTCTGGCCGGTGCAAGAACCGTCGTTGTAGGTAGCTTCGACGTTGTAGTTGGCAGCAGAAGCATCGGTGCAACCGAAGACTTGAGCGTTCTCAGAAGTGAACGTCAAATCGTGAGCGCGCCATGCGGCACCCTCAGCATCCCAACCCTGCAGGTTGATGACGCCCGTTGCCGTGCCGTCCGTAGTCAATTGCATGAGCAACACGCGGTTTCCAGACTCAGCTGCAGCCTGAACGTCGGTCGGAACGACGAACCAAGCTCCATCGGTCACCGTCAACTCATTTCCGCTGAGGAATTGGTTGTAGTCGATGCCAACCGTCCAGAGGTTGTTGTTGTTGCTGTTGCGGGCACCGATGGTGACCCATGAATCGTAAGCCAAAGAAGCATCCAACGACACAATCTGCTCGTTGACGTCCAATGACGAGAAGCTTCCATACTGGTGTTGGAAGAATGATCCCGTGGTGGCCACGTTCAAAACGTGTTCTCCGTCAGCAAAGACCGCGTGCAATGAGTGTTCAGCAGAAGGAAGCACGGCGTAAACGCGGTACGTGTTTCCTTCAACTTGGCCGCCGTTATCAACGGCTTCAACGACCAACTCAACGTTGCTGGCGCTCGCCCCGTATCCGAGGAACAACGCCGCTGCGAGTGTGAAAAGGTTCTTCATGTGATTGTGTAGTTAGATGTTTCTGATTAAGTCCTGTTTGAACATACGCCGACTAAGATAAGCAGGAGAATTCATAAATCCCAACTTTCCAGCCATGAACTTAACAAAAAATTCATAGACGGATTCCAATATCGCGTCGACAAAGGCAAGTTCAACGTTCATAAAACAAGATGCTCGACGAGCCGAACGCGCCGGAGACCACAGGTCCAAGGGCAGGAAGGCCGCTGAATTCCCCCTCAATATACGCAAGTTTTCCGAATTGGGAACTCTTGGGCCACGGAATCAGGGAACCGACGAACTGCATGTAAATTTGGCCGAAAAGAAACCAACGAGCATGACCCACTCCCCTCCCTACCTCGTTCACGGCCTGCGCGGCCAACTCATTGATAATGCGCAAGCGCAGAATGCTACACCTATATATAGTGCCCTGACTGGCGAGGTGGTAGCGCTGACGAGCACGGAGGGACTGGATCTTGGAGGGGCGTATGCGTATGCCCGGGAGGTTGGGAATTTGGCCTTGCGCAAGATGACGTTTCAAGAGCGCGGACGGATGCTGAAACGGCTGGCCTTGCACCTTCATGCGAAGAAGGAGGTGTTTTACCAAATCAGTTGGGCGACCGGTGCCACGCGTTCGGATGCCTGGATCGACATCGAAGGCGGCATCGGCAACCTGTTCAGCTACGCGAGTTTGCGCCGGAAATTGCCCGATACCCCGTTCGCGTTGGACGGGGAATCCCTCGGGCTGAGCAAGGGCGGATCCTTCAGCGGGCACCACTTGCTGACGCCAAAGGAAGGCGTGGCCGTTCACATCAACGCTTTCAATTTCCCCGTTTGGGGCATGCTGGAAAAGGCCGCAGTGAATTGGTTGGCCGGGGTGCCGTGCATCGTGAAGCCGGCAACGGGGACGAGCTTCCTGACCGAGGCGGTATGCCGAGAAATCGTGGCGAGCGGCATCTTACCCGAAGGCACTCTGCAATGGGTGTGCGGGAGCGCCCGGGACATTCTCGACCACGTGGACGAGCGGGATGTGGTGACGTTCACGGGTAGCGCGAACACAGGGAAACGGCTTCGGCAATCGGCGCGGATTCAAGAATACTCGGTGCCCTTCAACCTCGAGGCCGATTCGTTGAATGCAGCGGTTTTGGGAGCGACTGTGGAGGCGGGAGATCCTGAATTTGACCTGTTTATAAAGGAGGTGCGGAAGGAAATGACCGTCAAGTGTGGCCAAAAATGCACCGCCGTTCGCCGCATCCTCGTGCCGCGACACCTCATGGACGCTGCGCAAGAAGCCTTGACGGCTGCCCTCTCAAAGACCGTCATCGGGGACCCTCGCGAAGAGGGCGTGCGCATGGGAGCCTTGGTGAGCAAGGACCAGGTGGCCGAAGTGAAGGCCCAAGCTGCCCGCCTCGCGGAGGAGGCGGAGCTCGTGTTCAACCCGGAGGGCGAATTCGTTTCCGCCAATCCTGAGGCCGGTGCGTTCATGGCACCGATGGTCTTCCGGACGGATCGCCCGATGGAGGCCGTGAACTGCCACGAGGTCGAGGCGTTCGGTCCCGTGAGCACCTTGATGGCGTACGACGATGTGGAGGAAGCTGCTGTTTTGGCCAAAAAAGGCCGCGGCTCCCTCTGCTGCTCCATCACCACCCACAACGCCGCAGAAGCGCAACAATTCGTCTACGGCGCAGCCTCCATGCACGGCCGCATGCTCGTGCTCGATCGCGATTGCGCCGGCGAGTCCACAGGCCACGGTTCCCCCCTCCCCTTGCTCGTACACGGCGGCCCCGGTCGCGCAGGCGGTGGCGAAGAAATGGGCGGCTTGCGCGGCATCAAGCATTACATGCAGCGAACGGCCATCCAAGGTTCCCCGACCATGCTAACCGCCATCACCCAGCAGTACCAGCCCGGTGGCGCTCAGCCCGAATCTGAACCTCACGCCTTCCGGAAACACTTTGAGGACCTCGTTGTCGGCGAAACCGTCACCACGCACAAGCACACGGTCACCGAGGCTGACATCGTCAACTTTGCCAATGTCAGTGGAGACAATTTTTACGCCCACATGGATGAGACCAGCCTCGAGGGCACGGTGTTCGAGCGTCGCGTAGCGCATGGGTACTTTGTTTTGAGCAAGGCTGCCGGACTGTTCGTCGATCCGAAGAAGGGACCTGTGCTCCTGAATTATGGCATTGAAGAAGCGCGTTTCACGAAGCCCGTCTACCCGGGAACCACCATCGGTGTTCGACTGACGGTCAAGGAGAAAGTCGCACAAGAAAAGCGCGACGCCGAAGACGTGGCAAAGGGCATTGTGAAGTTCCTCGTGGACGTGTACGACGAGGCGGGTGAAACCGTGGCTTTGGCCACCATTTTGACCATGGTGAAGATGAAGGACCAATCTTGATCGATGCGCTGGCTGCTCCCCTTCCTTATGGTGGCTGTTTGGGCGCCGGCACAGGACACGTTGCCGCTGCTTGAACGCTTCGTGACCGCTGAGGAGGCGATGGCGGATTTGGCGGCATTGGAAGCTTGGATGCTGGCCACGCACCCTGCCGGCCTCACCGAGGACAGCCTCGCGCTTCAGGGGGCGATGCGAAGGGCTTCGAACCAGCTGAAAACCGGTGCATCAACGTGGATGTTCGCTCGGGTGGTGGGGGAAGCGATGGCCACTTGGGGCGACAGCCACACGGGGTTGGATTGGCGCGCGCTGCTGCCTGAGATGGAGGCCACTTGGGGCCGTTTTCCAGGCCAAATCGCACTCGAAGGAGGCCGCATCACCGTCGCCCAATCCCCGGTCATTCCAACCGGTACGCCCATCGACTCGGTGGGCGGATGGAGCGCACGGGCCATCCTCGAAAATGCACGCGGCATGTTGTCCTCCGAAGGATTCGCGCGCCAACCTCATTACCGACGGGCCGAGCGGCTCTGGCCATGGCTCGCGGCGGTTCCTGCCCCCGGAACTCCGGCCGGTGTCCTCGTCGTGCGCAACGACAGCGCTGAATGGGCTGTTCGGCCGAAGGTGCCGGCGAGTTCGGCGAACCGACGCGATGTCGGCATTTCGGTCGATTTTGGCCGTACGGCGGCCGTGTTGCGCATCGAATCGTTCAACCGGGGCTCGGATGAACGGTATCGGCGAGTCCTGCGGCGCAGCTTGCGCCGGATTCGCCGAACAAGTCCCGAGGGCACCATCATCGATTTGAGGGGGAATTCGGGGGGCTCTGCTTCCCGCATGGAGCGCATGGCAAGGGCTTTCCTCTTGGAGCCCGACGCTTTGGTCGATCGGATTGAATTTCGAGCATCTGAAGGAGCCGAAGCCGCTTTCGATCCGGATTTTGCTGAGGCGAGTTCGCGAACGCGCACCCGCTGGGCTGAAAGCGACCGGTGGGCAGCCTGGCGGATTGAGGTGGATTCGTTGGTTCCGGGTAGCCTTTGGGAAGGAGCGATGCGCCCCCTTGACGTTCCGAGGCGACCCTACCGCGGTGCCGTTGCGGTGTTGGTTGATGGAGGAACGGCGTCGACCGCAGCCCATTTCGCGGTTTGGGCGACCAACCAAGCGCGCTTCCAAACCTTCGGGGAACCCGCTTTGACCGGGAATTCGGGCACATGCGCCCACGCCGTCAGCTGGACCTTGCCCGCTTCGGGGTTGCCCGTACAATGCGCTTCGATGCGCGTTTGGGTGAACCGAACCGCAGGTTGGAACTCCGGAATGTGGATGCCAAATCACATTGCGCCGAGAATGGCAGCGGAGGAGGCTGCACGGAACTGGTTGGAATCGCGATGAAACGGGCAATCCTCATTCCGCTGCTTGCGATTTCCGCGCTGATGTATGGTCAAGGTGGCGTCCTTTCTTGCGATTCGCTTGATGCGTGGGCGCCGCGTGAGGCGCGTTGGTGGAAGGAGTTGCAGCGGGCGACGGCGGATTGGGATTTGGCCTTGGAAATCCAAATCCGCTGGCAGACCTCCGTGTGCGAAGCCGCCCAGGAATTGGAACGGATTTCGTTGCGGCGATTGCAGGCAGAGGCTCGGAACGACGCAGCGCTCGCGGATACGTTGGCTGCCTTGCGAATCGAAGAAGCCGGGGTTCGAAATGCCCGAAACGCTCAATTGCTGGCCTCCCTGCCCTTGGAATGGTGGCCCGCTATGAAGGAGGTCCTCGACCCGCCCAAGCCCGCCGTGCTGCATTTCGGCGTGCACGATCGCATGAAGTGCGAAGTGTGCGTTCCGGGTACGGAATAGTGAATTGGGCGTTGGGGTTTGGGCCAAAACATCCGAATTTCGCCGCCATGAATGCGATGCGTCCCTTGTTCTTAGCCTCCCTCGTTTTGGGGTGCACCCTGCCTTCTTCGGACCTCGAAAAGCCGCTTCACCAGGAGGTGGACCCGTTCATCGGAACCGGTGGGCACGGTCACACGTACCCTGGTGCGACCTCGCCCTTCGGCATGGTGCAGCTGAGCCCGGACACGCGACTCGACGGCTGGGACGGCTGTGGAGGCTACCACCACTCCGACTCCGTCATCTACGGCTTCAGCCACACGCACCTCCAGGGAACCGGCGTCAGCGACTACGGCGACGTCCTCATGATGCCGTGCACGCAATTCAAAGCGGGCCAAACCGCCTGGCGCGATCGGTACGCGAGCGCATTCTCCCACGAGCGCGAAGCAGCGGCAGCGGGCTTCTACCGGGTTCGCCTCGATGACCACGCCCTCGAGGTCGAGCTCACCACCACACCGCGCACCGGCATCCAACGGATTCGATTGGATGAAGCGGACACGCTCACGGTCATCATCGACCTGGATCACCGTGACGAACTTGTGCATTACAGCATTTACCCGCTCGACGATTCCACGCTCGTGGGGCACCGCGTCTCGGACAATTGGGCTCGGGAGCAGCATGTTTACTTCGCCACCCGCTTCAGCGCGCCCTTTTCGTGGCGCGATCAGTTGAGCGAAGTGTTCACGGTGGGCGTTTTGCCGGACGGCAGCTTGGAGCAGGTGATGGAATACGTTCCCGTGTTTGCCGCTGATTTCGGGGTGCTCGACTCGCTCATCGTGCGGACGGCGTTGAGTTTCGTGGACATTGAGGGCGCCTTGCGGAACCTGGAGGCGGAGGCGCCGCATGCGGACTTTGATGCATACCAAACGGCCAATGCGAACCGTTGGGATGAGCAGCTCGGTCGCGTGCGCATCGAAGGGGGAAGTCCGGCGGACCGAACGAATTTCTACACGGCGCTGTACCACAGTTGCACCGTTCCAAATGTGGCTTCGGATGTGGACGGTCGCTACCGCGGGACCGATTTGACCATCCACCAACTCGCTGAGGGGGAGGGCGATCATTACACCGTGTTCTCGTTGTGGGACACCTTCCGAGCGCTGCACCCGTTGTTGAATTGGTTGGAGCCGGAGCGGACGCGGGATTTTGCTCGGACGTTTTTGCGGATGTACGAGCAAGGAGGCCAATTGCCGGTGTGGGAGTTGGCAGGGAATTACACCGGGTGCATGATCGGCTACCACAGCGTGCCCGTGCTCGCGGATGCGTGGAGGTGGGGAATTCGGGACTTCGATGCGAATTTGGCCTTGGAAGCCATGATGCAAGCCGCTGACAGCGCCCACCTCGGTTTGCCTGCCTATCGGGAATTGGGTTACATCCCGAGCGAAATCGAGCACGAGAGCGTGAGCAAGACGCTCGAATATGCGTTCGACGACGCGTGCATCGCCTCCTTTGCGCGAGCGGTGGGCGGCCCGGCTGAAGTCGTGGAGCGCTTCGAGCGCCGGAGCTGTGCGTGGCGCAACCTGTACAACCCCGATTCGCGGTTCATCCAGCCGAAGCGCGGGGGGGCGTTCATCGAGGGATTTGACCCGAAAGAAGTGAATTTCAACTACACGGAGGCCAACGGTTGGCAATACACGTTTTTCATGCCGCATGACCTGTCTACCTTGGAATCCTACGTGGGCGGCGACTCTGCGCTCGTGGCCTTCTTGGACGAACTCTTCACAGCTGAGTCGGCGACCACGGGACGGGAACAGGCGGACATCACAGGGCTCATCGGGCAATACGCCCACGGGAACGAGCCGAGCCACCACATGGCCCACATCTACACGTATGCCGGACGGCCGGATCGCACGGCGGAATACGTGGACCAAATCCTCACCGAGCTCTACCACCCCACCCCCGACGGCTTGAGCGGAAACGAGGACTGCGGCCAAATGAGCGCTTGGTACGTTTGGAACGCCATGGGACTTTATCCCGTCGCACCCGGGAGCGGTGAAGTCATCGTGGGAACTCCTCGGTTCGATGCTGTCCATGTGGTGCCCAACGGACGCCCAGCGCTTCAGATCACCCGCTCGGGATCCGGACGCTACGTCGATGATATTGCCCTCGATGGCACTTCAAGCAAAGCGGCGTTTCTTTCTGTAGACCAACTGATTGCAGGCGGAAAACTTGAGTTCGTTTGCAGCGAATCTCCCTCGCCTGATTTCGGCCAAGCCGTCCGACCACGGGCCGCGGTTGATGCTCCAGGCTTCGTGCCCGTGCCCATCATCGATGCCCCGCGCACGTTCAAGGAGTCCGTGGAAGTGTCATTGCGGCACCTCAATCCCCATGCCGAGTTGCGCTACCGAACCGATCCGTCCGCGGAATGGTCCCGCTATGATGGCCCGTTCACCTTGGAACAAGGCGGCACGATCGAGGCTGCAGCGGAGGGCAGCGCCGTGGTGCGCCACCACCTCGTTCGCGTGGACCACGACTGGCAGCTGAACTGGATATCGGGCGAGCACAGCCACCAATACCACGCGGGCGGCCCCAATGCCCTCGTGGACGGCATCGTAGGCGGCCCGAATTTCAAGACGGGGGAATGGCAAGGATTCTTCGGGCAGGATGTGGTGGCGGAGTTGGATTTGGGCGAGGTGAAACGCGTGAATGGCCAGTCGCTCGGGGCGCTTCGCGATGTGCGCCCGTGGATCATGTTGCCCAAGGAGGTCCGTTTTTTGAGCAGCTTGGATGGCCAAAACTGGACCCTCATCGACGCCCTGGGCCACACCGCTTCCTCCGAGGACGAATCGGTGTTGGTGCTGCGGTTCGCGACCGAGCGCACCACGGAGGCCCGCTACCTCCGGCTCGAAGTGGACGGCTTCGGGGAGTTGCCGAGCACGCATTTAGGAGCCGGCAATCCGTCTTGGTTGTTTGTGGACGAATGGCAAGTGGAAACGCGATGAACTCGGAAGGATTCTTGGACGGGCATTTGGCCCAAACCACGCTGCACCCGCTGGGGCTGCGCATCAAGCGCGCTGAAGGCCTGGACCTCGTACTCGAAGACGGCCGGCGGATCATGGACCTCATCTCCGGCATCGGCCCCTCCGCTTGGGGACACGGTCACCCCGAAATCCTCGCGGCGCTGCACGCCCAAATCGACACCCACCTGCACACCATGGTGTACGGCGAATTCCACCAACGTTCGCAAGACGAAGCCGCGCGCCTGTTGGTGGACTTCCTGCCCGATGGTCTGGACACCGTGTATTTCGTGAACTCCGGGGCGGAGGCGATCGAGGGCGCCATGAAGTTGGCCAAACGCGTCACCCGTCGCGGCGGATTCGTCGCCTGCCAAGGCGCCTACCACGGCAACACCCACGGCGCGCTCAGCGTCAGCGCCAACGCGGCCCGCAAGGCCCCGTTCGAACCCCTCCTGCCCTCCGTTTCCTTCATGCCTTTCAATGACTTGGAGGGCTTGGCGGCCATCGACGGCACCCAAGCGGCCGTGCTCGTGGAGACGGTTCAAGGCGATGCGGGCATCCGCATTCCCAGCACGGAATGGATGGCCGCGCTTCGAGCGCGCTGCGACGCCACGGGCACCCTCCTCATCCTCGACGAAGTCCAAGCCGGCATGGGGCGGACGGGCAAGGTGTTTGCCTTTGAGCATTTCGGCATCGTTCCTGACATCCTGTGCTTGGGAAAAGCGCTCGGCGCTGGGCTTCCCATCGGGGCGTTCGTTGCCTCACGCGACCGGATGCGGCTGCTCGCCGACGGTCCGTCGTTGGGGCACATCACCACGTTCGGCGGCCACCCGGTGCCCTGCGCCGCCGCCGCCGCGGGATTGAAATTGATGCGCCAGGTGGATTGGGATGCCGTCGAGCGCTTAGGAGTTCGGCTCGAACAATTCCTCACCGCGCACCCCGCGGTCCGCGAAGTGCGGCGCATCGGGCTCTACGTCGCAGTGGAATTGTCCGATCCCGACGCGGTGACGCGTTGCATTGAGGCGGGGTTGGAGGCTGGCGTGTTGCTGTTTTGGTTCCTTTCAACGCCGCAAGCGTTCAGGATGGCGCCGCCGCTGAACTTGACCGAGTCGGATTGGGAACGGGTTTGGCCAGCCCTCACCCGGGCCCTTGACGCCGCTTAATCCGCAGCGTCCACCGCTTGGATGAAGCGCACCATCGCCGCCAGGCTCCGCGCAGCCTCGGGAATGAAATCGGGAAACAGCTGCCAGCCGTGCAGGGCCTTCTCTTCGGTGCGCAGCTCCACGTGCACGCCTGCTGATTGGAGCAGCGCATGGGCCGATTCCGTATCCGGCCAGAGGTATTCGTCCACCGAAGCCTCCAAGTAAGTCGGCGGGAACCCCTTCCATGATCCGCGAAGTGGAGATGCCGCCGGTGCGCTCGGATCGGCGTCCTGCAAATAGTGGTGCATGTACGCAATCATGTCTTCGCGATCGAACCAGCTGATTTCGTGGTGGTCCGCATCGTTGCTCGCGGACTGCGGGGACAAATCCAACCACGGAGACAACAACAACAGCGCCGACGGCACCGCCCAGCCCGTGGACAGGGCATGTTGCACGGTTCCCGCAGCCAAGTTCCCTCCTGCCGAATCCCCCACGACCACCACGTCTCCGTTGAACATCAGCGCTTCCTCGTAGACGCGCTGTACATCCTCCAGACCGGCCGGAAACGGGTGCTCTGGAGCCAAACGGTACTCCGGGATCCACAAGCGGCGGCCGGTGAGTTGGGCGAGGTGCATCCCGAGGGCCCGGTGGCTCCGTGCGGAACCAAACGCAAAGCCCCCCCCGTGCACCAAAAGCAAGATGCCCCGCTCCTCAGCGCCCGGAAACCGCCCCTCAAAAACGGGCACGCCCGCCACTTCCCTCGATACAAAGGTCCCCCCCGCCGGACCGGGATTCAACCGCGAAAACTGATCGAGAGCCTGCCGCACTTGCTGAGGCGTCAACCCGGCCACGTTGCGCCGCAGCACGCGCCCAATGCTTGTTCCGCGACTGAGCAAGGACGTGGGCAGGGGCCAATCAAACGGCCACGGCAACCGCGCGGGCTCCTTGCGAAACGGAAACGGAATGGGCAGCTCGGGGCGAACAACGTGCGGCATGGTGCAAAGTTAGTCCACGGTCTTCAGCACCGGGTAACGCCCTCCACCCGGCTCGCTGAACGGGCTGCGTTCATACAACCAGCGCAAGGCCAAATCAGGGGATGATGCCCATTCGGGATGCATGGTTTGGGCTGCAGCAAATTCCGCCGCCAACACCGGATCCGAAGCCAGCAACTCCGCGGCGGTATCCTCGAAAACATAGGCCGAATAATGCTCTTTTCGTTGCAAAGCGCTGTCGAACGCGCCCCACACCCAAAACGAATCATGCGCCTCCAATTCCAGCGCCTCCACCAGGTATCGACGCGCCCGCTGATCCGTTGAAACAATGAAATCGCCGCGGTCCAACATCACCCGTTCCCGCCGCCGCACCAGGGAATCCGCGGCATTCACGTGATGGCCCTCGTACGGTTGATTGCTGCTGTGCCAATCCACCACGTACGTGGCCTCCACGTCGAGCTCCATCGGCTCCGAAACCACGCGGATGGCCACGCCGTTGGCGCGCAACCGATCCACCACGTGACTCCAACCGCGCGGGATGATGTATGCCGCTGGCACCCGGGCGTATAGCGCAGGTTCGTACTGGTTGTAAAACGGAAGGGAGCGGCTCCAGGGGCGCTGTCGGTCATACCTCAAACGCGGGCTTCCAGTCACTGCGCTCGGTTCGTGAACCGCCGTGTAACCGGTGAATGCAATCGGCGTGAAGGCTTCGGGCTGTGGCTTCCATCGAATGGCCAAGGAGTCCGATGCAGCCAACCGAAGGCGCTCTGCCTCGCGCAACGCCTTCACGGTGGAGGCTTCCTCCAGGGCAATTCCCAAGTTGACCTGCAACAGATTCAGCATGGACTGAACGCGCTCGGGGTAAGGCTTGAGCATGTGCGCCTCGGCGGTGAAGCCCATCGTCCCCCACAAAGCGGCAAAGCCCGTGCTGTAGCGGGGCGTTTCAAGGAAACCCACCAGTCCGCTGTCCGGCACCTCGGATCGGCTGTACACGTAAGGGCTCATCGGGTAGCCAACGGCCTCCATCCGCTCGTACATCGCAGGATCCCAATCGTTCCGCAGGTATTCGCCGATGATGGGGCCGGCCTTGTCCGGTTGGGTGGTGATGCACGTCATGGTATACGGGTAATCTGCTCCGTTTGTGGTGTGCGTGTCCACAAAGACGTCCGGGTCGAAGGCTGCGAAGAACCGGGCGAACGAAGCCGCATTCTCCGTGTCCATTTTCATGAAATCACGGTTCAGGTCGAAGTTGCGGGCGTTGCCTCGGAATCCATAGGCGAGTGGGCCGTTTTGGTTCGCGCGGGAGCAGCAGCCGCGATTGAGCGCGCCGCCCACGTTGTAGAACGGGATGATGGCGATGAAGGCGTTGCTCCAGTCGGCGGGTGCGCCTTCCCAGCTCCGGACGTCGGCGGTGGGCCAAATCCCAGCCGCATCCGCATCCCACTCCCCCGCTTCATCGCCCATGCCCTCCGGCAAGTGCGGCCTCCCGAGGAGCTGGCGCGCCAAAGCCAAACTCGCATCCACCCCACACGGCTCGCCCGGATGGATGGCATTGTTGACGAGGAACCGAATGCGATCCGGATGCGCTTCGCGCGCTGCAAGCACCCCGGGCAGACCCGGCATGGGAAGCGGTTCGGCCGCAATCAAAAGGGCGTGAAGCGGCTCCCCGGAATCGGTCGTCCCCAACTCCATCCACGAGGCACGTGCATCCGCCTGAGCCAGCGCCTTGAACGCCGCAATGCCCTCCTCCCAAGTCGGCGTGGTCGCGTTGTGCGGCCAACCTTCGGGGTCGTTGGTCGGGATTTGGGCTGGTACATTTGGACAAAGTGCCCCGGCAAATGCCATGAAAATGAATAGGATACCGGTTCGCATCATCGGTCGATTTCGATAGAAACCTCAAAAGTCGGAACTTTGCCCCAATGATTCGTTTCATGCCGCCCACCGATTCCGAGCCCCGCGTCGGGGATGTTCTGCTCTCCGAGCCGTTTTTAGACGACCCCTACTTCGGGCGCAAAGCGGTGTTGATTTGCGAGCACAACGAAGAGGGGACGTTTGGATTCGTGCTCAACAACTTCATTGCCATCGAAATGCAGGATTTGATGGACGATTTCCCGGAGCTCGATGCGCGGTTGTCCGTGGGTGGACCGGTAAAGAGTTCCAGCCTGTACTATTTGCACACTCGACCGGATTTGCTTGAGGGCAGCATCGAGGTGGTGGATGGGGTGCACATGGGCGGCGCGTTTGAGCAGGTCATCGAATGCTTGAAGGCCAAAACCCTCACCACCCAAGAAATCCGTTTCTTCATCGGCTATTCCGGCTGGTCCGGTTCGCAGCTCAACGACGAAATCAAGTCGCGATCGTGGTTTGTCACGCAAACCGATCGCCACCTCATCATGGACACGTCGCTGGAAGAAGAGGACGTTTGGAAGCACCTGGTGTCCACCCTCGGCGACGAGTACGCACACATCGCCAACACGCCGCCCAACCCCTCGGTCAACTGACCTCGATGCGCACCCGGTAGCCGATGTGGCTCCGAACGTTGATGGCCTCGCCTGAATCGAACACGAGGTATTGGCCTTTCAGGGCCACCAACTTTCCCTCCAAGACGGGCTGCTTGTCAAGCCGCACTGATCGAACCTTAGCGGGCATTTCGGTCATGGGATAACGCATCGTATGCACCCCTTCATCGAATTGCATGAACGCTTCGAAGGCAGATCCCAACTGGTCAAAGGCCTCTTCGCGGGCTTCTTCAAGCGCCTCCACGTCCGGTTCCGTGGCGAGGATCATGGCTCGGTAAGCGGATTTGTCCGTGAAGACCTCCTTGAGCAGCACCTCCATTTCCCCGGCCAATGCGCGGTACGGGGCCACGCACAAAACCGTTCCTGCAATCGCACCTTGGTCGTACCACCGCCGCGCGCCCGTGTGCGCCCCCGTTACGCCGACCTTGATGTCACTGGTTTGGGACAAATACACCCAATGCGGCACGTTGTGGTTGCGCTCCTCCCATTCCCGATCGCGCAAGGCAATGCCCTCGTGGATGCGGCTGAGCTCTGGACGGATGACGCTCTCAACGGCTTGAGGCGCCTTGAGCCAAGCGTCGTAGCTGAAGCCATCGCCGTAGGTCTTTCGGATGCGCTTGCCCGTTGCCACGCAATGAATGGCTCCGTCAAATTGGAGGGTCAAGTGGCTTCCGACCCAATCCGACCAGCATTGCTCGGGAAGGAGCTCGAGCACATCCGCACCTTGCTCAACATACCGCAACGGTTCGTCCGCGGTGCTTCCCGGTTCAATGCGCAGTTTGCGCAGGTTTCCTTCCCAAATCATGGAAGCAAAGTTAGGAGGCGCATTTCGCATTCAACCAAGAAAGGAACGCACAATCTCGTCGATATCGGCACGGATTTTGTCGAAGTTAACTGAGATTATGACGTACATCGCTCAACGCGCGCAAATTGAATCGTCGAATGCAGTATATTGGCAACTCAATTGAATCCAAACGCATGAAAACACCTTTACTCCTTGGAGGTTTGCTCCTCGCCTCGATGTCTTTTGGACAACAGCTCTACGTTGAAGATTTCGAGGGTTACGCCGCTGGTGACTTTGTAACCACCAACAATCCCAACTGGATTACGTGGTCTGGGTCAGGCAATGGCACGGCTGAAGATGGACTCATCACGAATGCTGAAGCCCATTCTGGAAGCAACTCGCTGAACGTTATCGGTCAAACCGGCCCGATGGATGTGGTCCTTGTCGCCGGGGTCGCAACGGGAAGTTACGAGTGCAATTGGCACATGAAGGTTCCTGCCAACTACGCTGCATACTACAACGTTCAAGAAAATGTTTCTCCAGGAGTGGGTTGGGCCTTCGAGAACTTCTTCGCTGAGGACGGAACGTTTGAGGTGGAGATGGACGGCAACGTGGTCGCATCGGGAACCTACCCCGTTGGTACGTGGTTCGAGCTGAAGCACCAAGTGGACTTGGACAACGACTTCATCCAAATCTACATCAACGACGTTTGGGCAGGAGCTTGGACGTTCGACAGCGATTTTGGTGGGGTGAATTTCTTTGGAACAGGCACAGCATCCGCAGTGGGCAATTGGTGGGTGGATGACATCGTCATTCAGACGGCCACCTTCACGTTGAATACACATGAAGTGGAGCCGCAATTGGAGCTCAGCTTCGGTCCCAACCCGGCGACGAACACGATTTTCTTGACGGGCAATGTGGAGCAAGGCATGGTTCGCATCCTCGGCTTGAACGGTCGTTTGGTGCACGAGTCGCGCATCAATGGCTTGAACCGGGGGGCTCAATTGGACCTCAACTTGGTGGATGGCATCTACTTCATCGAGTTGACGGAGGGCGAACGCCGCACCATGCAGCGCTTGGTCATCAGCCACTGAGTTCGATTCAACCGAGTTGAAAAGGGAACCTCCGGGTTCCCTTTTTTCATTTCAAGACTTGAAGAACGATTTCGGTGATTGTTCGCAACTCCTCGGAAACGTCATCTGAATCCCATGGCTCCTTGGTTCCGAACGTGTGTCCACCGGATGAAAGTAAGTGGAATTGGCCCCGTGAGGAGGCCGCAGCCAAGTCCCTTCCCTCGCTCGGCAAGACGGCGGAGTCATCGGCTGCGTGGAATGCCAACACCGGGCACTCGAGTGCGCGCGCATTGCGGATGGGATCCAAGGCATCTTCGTGCTCAAGGTAGTCTTCGTAAAACCGGAACGGGTGAACTAAAATTTGGCCCGTGCGCGCATTCCGGACTTCCAATCGATTGGAACGACGCCATGACTCCAGGGCCTCCCCCACGGGAAAGCGCTCACGGGGATGCGCCACCGGCGCCAACAGCACCACCGCCTTCAAGCGCCGCCCTCGTGCTTCAGCTTGCCGGGCTGCGAACAACGTGGACACGGCTCCACGGCTGTGCCCCATAAGGACCAACGGGCGATCGGGCGGCAATGCACAGATCCACTCAGCAAGTTCTTGTGCCTCCGCGAAATACGTATTCCGCGACCAACGCGCTTCATCCTGTATCGCCCGAGGCCATAGCGAAGTGGTTCCATTGCCCGAAAAGTCCACGCCTTCAAATTGCCAACCGCGCGCAGCCCACAATTGAGCCCAGCGTGCCCACGCTCCCCAAAGGCTGAATCCCTTGTAGCCCGGAGCGAAGACCACCGACTGCGTCAGCCGCACTCCTGGAACCCGCCAAACGGTTTGGGGCATCCCATCCTCCTCAACACGATTTCCGCGGAGACCAAATCCATGCAATCTCCACCAATCCTTCCATGGCCCCTGCGCAACGCCACGCAGCTCAGCCATGGGATTCCCGCCTTGGAGCCAACCGAGCGTTGCCGCAACATCCTGCTCGGACGCTGAGTGCGTCGAAAGGCTGCGCCGCACCTTGCATTCCTCGAAATGGGTAGCGCAGAAGAATTCGGCCAGGAGTTCGATTTGGGCTTCAAAATCGGCGAACAACACGGGAGTCGCCCAAGTCGCCAAATCAGCCGCACCAGGCGCATCGGTCCAATCCAAGAGCCGACCGATCGCCAACTCATTCGGCTCCTCCGATGCCACTTCGCTCAGCCACAGCCAATTCGTCTGCGCAATGCGCTCCTCCATGAACGGCGACACCACGGCCTCCCCCATCGTTTCGTCAAGGCTCCCCAAAGAAGGCACCTGCCGAACGTCGTGCCCGAGCCATGCCAATTCCATCCGCGACTCATCGCTCGTCACAACCGACACGGTCTGCAAGCCACGCACGAGGCACGCTCGCGCCAGTTCCGCAGAAAACCGGTCATTTCCAATGATCACAATCCGTTCCATGGGGCATTTTCATTCGTTGGGAAAGTTATTGCAACTCTGCTGCGGCGTCTGCGTAAATTCGCCTACGTTAAAACTTTGAACATGCAATTTGTCCGCTTTGCTGCCTTCGGTGCTTGCTTCATTTTCCTGACCTGCGCAGGCCAAATCACCGCTCAGTCAAACCACACGATCACCCTCGAAATTGAAGGGCTGAGCCACGACACGGTCTACCTCGCTAACTACTACGGGGAGAAGATGTTCTACGCCGACACGGCCGTTACCGACGGTCGAGGCAAAGCCGTATTCGAAGGGCGAGACTACGAGCGCTGCGGAAAATTCGCAGCCGTCATCCCGGGTCCTAAGTTCTTCGAATTCCTCGCAGTGGAAGAGGACATTCACATCAAAACGAAGGCGGCTCAACCGGCTGCGTTCATCGAGGTGATCGCCAGCGAAGAGAATCGGCTCTTCTATGACTACCTGAAATTCCTTCAGGACAAACGCAACGAAGCTTCACCGCACGAGCAAGTCATGCAGGACAGCACGGCAAGCGAGGCGGAAAAAGCCTCAGCGCGCGAGGTGTTGATGGCCATGGGCGAAGAGGTGGAAGCCGAGCAACGGCGAATCGTTGCGGAACACAGCGACATGCTTTTTGCCAAGTACCTGTCGATGGTCCTTGAGCCGGAGGTGCCCGAAATCCCCGGCATCGCCAACGCCGATGAATTGCGGTACCGCATGTACCGCGACATGTACTGGAAGCGCGTGGACTTCCAAGACCCACGGCTCGTGCACGATGGCAGCTTCAATCGGATCTTGGACGTCTATTTGAACCAAGTCATTCCACAGTCACCCGACACCGTTTTGACCGAGGTGGTCAAGTTGGTGGAGCGTGCTCGAGGCAATGATGAGATGTTCAAGTACATCCTGCACTTCGCAACGTTCAACGCGGAGTCGTCGTCCATCATGTGCATGGACAAGGTGTTCGTGGAATTGGTCAACCGCTACTATAAGCGTGGTGAAGCGACCTGGTTGAACGAGGATCAGCTGTCCAAAATCACCAACCGTGCGGATGAGTTGGCCCCTACCGTTTGCGGAAATCGCGTCCCTGACATCATCTTACCCGGTTTGGACCAAACGACCTGGAACCGACTTTATGATTTGGACACCAAGTACACCGCCGTGGTGATTTGGGAAAGCTCGTGCGGCCATTGCAAGAAGGAACTCCCTAAAATCCAAGAACTCTACGAGGAATGGAAGGACAAAGGATTGTCCATTTTCGCAATCGGCAACGACTTTGAACCGGAACCGTGGCAGGAATTCGTCGAAAAGAAGGAACTCACCGAATGGGTGCACGTTTCTGACAACCCGGCCATCAACAACCAGGACAGCGCCATGGTGCTCATTTCCCGCGGAATCACCACGTTGGAGAGCCTGAATTTCCGCACGACCTTCGACGTATACGCGACCCCCAAAATCTTCTTGCTCGATCGCGAAAAGGTGGTGGTCGCAAAACAAATCGGGGCCGAACAGCTCGGAGAAATTTTGGTTCGGTTGGAAGATATGGAGGCCAATGGCGAGCTTCAACCGATGCGCAAGGACGAAGAACAGTGATGGGGTTTGGGGAATCGGCTGCTCTTCTTTAAAAACTTTCTGAGAAACCCTTCGCGCAATGCGAGTGCGGTGCCCAGTTCAGGGCGTGCTGCGCGCGCTATGGTCGACGGACTGGATTGGCAACGCATCCGATATGTCGTTGAACTTGGTCCCGGTTCAGGGGCCTTCACGTCGGAGATTTGTTCCCAAATGATGCCGGGCACCCAGTGCATAGCCATCGAAGTGGAGCCCTCCTACATCGGCCCGTTGCGTGAACAATTTGGCCACCGCATTGAGGTGGTGCAGGCCAGTGCCACGCAGATCGAAGCGTTGGTTCGTGAGCGCGGATGGCCTCGCGTCGACGCCATCTTCTCAGGACTTCCATTCAATGTTCCGGACGCTGTGAAGCAGGAACTCCATCCCGCTTTGCTCAGGCTCGCTTCTGAAGGCACGGCAATCCGCTGCTTCACGTACTTTCCGGGTGCCATGAAACGCGCGTACCATCGGTTTCATTGTCGCCCAATCCAGTTCGTCGCTGCGAACTTTCCCCCGATGTGGGTCTTTGAGCTCCAACGCCCGAATGCATAAAAAAAAGGCCCGCTTCTCAGCGGGCCTTTTCAATCAAATCCAGTGGATCACTCGCAAGGAATTCCAAATCCTGAGAGCAGGATCAACAAATCGCTCGCCCCCACAACGCCGTCTTCATTCAAGTCACCTGGGCAAGCAGGGTCAAAGTTGCACGTTCCATCGTCGTTGATGGCAGCCGGATCATAATTCGTAGCCAATGCGATGGTGCAGCCTTCGGATTGGTCCACGGCCCGCAGCAATTGACCTGCTTCTGCGGAGTTGCCGCAGACGTCCGTTGCCACGTAAATCCGGGTCACGCTGTAGGCTCCACCGTCCAAGCGCCCTGCGTAATCTGTGTAAGTGAGCGACGCATCATTCGCATCGGTCAGGGAAATGGAGTAAGCTTCATCTCCCCACGTCGCTGGGTCCGTGGACAAGTCCACCACGCCCTGCAACGAAATCACCGGTGCGTCGAACTCACCAATGCACGTCGGCACCTCGTCGAAGTCGCAATTGCCATCCGAATCTGCATCCGTACAAATCGTACCCGCACAATCATCGTAACCTGCAGGCGGATAGGTGCACAAAGTCAAATCGTAGGCCAAGGCATCCGCAACGTAGTTGCAAGCATTGACGTCACCGCATTCAGCGCAAGAACTGAACTCGCAGGTGCCATTTGATTCTGTAGCGTTCTCGTCGTAATTGCATGCGCTGGGGTTTACGCAACCCAACACCTCCAAGGGGTCGCACACTCCATCGTTGTCTTCGTCCACCAGGCAGTTGCCATCGCAGTCGTAGTGCGTGTCCGGGTAAGAACATGATCCATCGTTGTCGGTGGCGGACGCATCGTAGTTGCATGCAGCGGAATCATCGCAACCCGCGACTTCGTTTGCATCGCAAACGCCATCGCCATCCGTGTCGGAGAGGCAAATGCCATCACAACCGTATCCCGGTTCAGGGAATACGCAGCTGATCGGCTCGCTCAACGTTGCGGTCTCATCGAAGTTGCAGGCTGCAGGGTTCATGCATCCAACACACGATGAGAATTCACAGCTGCCATCGGACTGAGTGGCCTGTGAGTCGTAGTTGCACGCGTTCTCATTCGTGCAGCCGGGAACCTCAAGGACATCGCAAACCTGGTTGTTATCGGCGTCGCCATCGACCACCGTTCCCGTGCCGTCCGTTTCGCCGCTGCAGTAATCACAACCGGTCGGGAAAACGCATGATCCATCGGGGTTGGTGGCTGCGCTGTTGTAGTTGCAGGCGCCAGGCGTGACACAGCCCGCAACCTCATCTGCATCGCACACGCCATCGTTGTCCGCATCGTTGTCGATGACCACTCCCAATCCACACGTGTCGCAGGGCCCAACGGGGAACACACAAGACCCGTCAGACAGGGTTGCGGTGATGTCATAATTGCAAGCGGTGGAGTTGAGGCATCCAGCACACGAACTGAATTCGCAAGAACCATTGTCCGAGTTGGCGGCTTCATTGTAGTTGCACGCCACGGCTACGGTGCAGCCCGAAATGGTGCATGAGCCGTCATCAAGGGTTGCCGTTCCGTCGTAGTTGTCTGCTGCAGCGTTGGTACAGCCGTAGCAAGAGGTGTAATCAGAACAGCCCGTGTTGTACACCGCGTTTGCATTGTAGTCGCACGCGTCATCATCGGTACAACCGAAGCACGAATAATCGCAAGGGAGGTTGGGATCTCCGCCAGGTGCGTAGTTGCAAGCAGCGAAGTCCGAACAACCGGTCAAGGCCGTGGACGGACCGGGCATTCCGGCAATCATCCCTCCCAACCAGCAAACATCAAACACGGGAAGGCCTTGAATGGTAGCCTCCGAGTTGTAGTTGGGAGCCCATGGAAGTACGCAACCGACCACACCGAGCACACACGTTCCATCGTCGAACGTGGCCAACGGGTCATAATTCACAGCACTTGCATCGGTGCACCCTTCAGTCTCGATTTGGTCAGGCGTCCCGTTCGCGTTCGCATCCAAAAGGGGCATGCCCGCACAGTTGTAATAGAGCTGTGGGAACGTGCACTGTGAATAATCCGGCAAGGTTGCATCAGCATCGTAGTTGCATGCACTCGGTTCGGTGCACCCCACGCATGAAGTGGTATCGCAACCCGAGTTGAAGGTGGCTGAAGGATTGTAGTTGCAGGCCAAAGCATTCGTGCAGCCAACCACTTCTTCCTCATCGCAGATTCCATTTCCATTCACGTCGTTGTTGCAAATGCCGTTGCAATCGCGGTTGGGAAGGGCGTAGGAGCAGTTACCGGCATCGTCTGTTGCAGCTGAGGAATAATTGCAAGCTGCAGCGTCCGTACAACCAGCGATCTCCTGGAAGTTGCAGATTCCATCCCCATCGGTGTCGTTCAAGCACGCTCCGTCACAATCGAAACCATCCTCCGGGAAAACACAAGAGCTGAGCAGAGAAATGGTCGCTTCCGCGTTGTAGTTGCACGCCTCTTCAACCGTGCAGCCCGCGCAAGAAGTGTAATCGCAATTGCCATCATCGTCCGTGGCGTTGCCATCGTAGTTGCAGGCCCCTGCATCGGTGCAACCCGCTACTTCCAATTCATCGCAAATTCCATCATCGTCCGCATCAGCAAGGCACGCCCCGTCACAATCCAAATACACTTCCGGGTAATTGCACGTTCCTGCATCCGTTGCCAACTCATTGTAATTGCACGCAGCGGAATCCTGGCAACCCACCACCTCAAATGCATCGCAAATGCCATCACCGTCTTCATCGGAGAGGCATTCACCGTCGCAGTCGACTTCCTCGGTACCATAGATATCGACCGGGAACAAGCAGGAGTTGGAGTCGGTGATCGTTGCAGAGGCATTGTAGTTGCAGGCGGTGACAATGGTGCAACCGCTGCAGCTCAAGTATTCGCAACTTCCGTCATTCAGTGTCGCGTGGCAGTCGAAGTTGCACGCATTGGGTGCCGTGCAGCCTGAGATGTCCGCTGCGTCCGCGATTCCATTCATGTTGGCATCGGGCGCGAACGAATCGCCCACTGCGACCATCACTTCGTGCCAAAGCCGTTGATTCCCGCAGTCATCGTAGATGGCCAAAGCAAGGGTGTAATAGCCCACCGCGGTCGGGTCGATTGAAGCAATGTTCTCATCCCCGAAAACAGCCCAAGCATTGCTGGCCAAGTTTTGGTTGGTCGCCAACTGAGAAATTTCAGAAGGATCCACATTGGAAAGGGCCATCAACTCAGCGTAGCTCAATTCGAACATGTCCGACGCCGAGTTGGTGTAGCATGGATCGAAATCCACGTACAACCGCACGTCAACGTCCGCGAAAGAAGCGGCTCCGAGGTCGACATAGACCAAGAAATTCCATGTGGCCAAACTCGTCGGCGTCGAATTGCTCGCACTGGTGGGTGAGTACCCCGTTGGTGCTTGGTATTTGCCATCCACGAAAGGCAAGTTGTCTGCCGGTGCAATCGAGGCCCGTCGCTTGACTCCAATGAATGCCTCGATTCCGCTGTTGGTGGCGATTGCCAAATTGGAATCGGACACCCCAGTTCCCAACTCAGGCTGATTGAGTCCATCCAAAAAGTTCGAATCAGCGAACCAGTCGGCATTGAATTGTTGCGTCCACCCCGTAAGCGGAATGTCTGCCGGCTGGGTTGGACAAATCTGTGCCACGGACCATTGGACGATGGCGAGCAATGAAAAGGTCAGGATTGTGCGCATTGCGGTGAATTTGGTCTCGCTAAAATAAAACGCATTTTGGTTCGTTCGACGTAAATTATTAAGGTTGGAGGGATTCTTCGTCCGCCTTTGGACTTTTTGCCGTTCATTATGGCCTCAAAGCCTGCGATTGAACGCAAATTGAACGGTGGGGTCGCGGAGGCTTCAATGGGACCAGCGGACAGCGAGTTCGGATCGGTCCGCGCACGAATGGCATCGAGGACTTGCGGTCGCACCGGCCTCGAATTTGGATGAAAAGAAACAATACAAAATGAAACCATCGAATTGAATCCATTTGCAGTC
>CAYMHW010000002.1:0-78712 GCA_964390365.1 uncultured Comamonadaceae bacterium
TGCGAGGGCACGAGGAAGCGAGCGGAACGAAGTACTACCCCGAAGGGCTGATTGAACACTGGGGGCAGATCGATCCGGTGGAGCGCTTCGAGGCGTGGGGACGCGAAAGCGGCGTGTTGACGGAGGACTTCATCGAGGCGTGTCGCGCGGAGCACAAAACCACCATTGCAGAGGGTTTGAAATTCGCGGCGGCGCAGCCGGTGATTGAGGCGGACACCGCGGTGGAACTGGCCGACCGATTCGCCCCGGTCCCAGACGGAGGCTTGGCCGATGGTGACGAATTGGCCGACGGCGACCGGGAATTGCGGCTCATCGACGCCATCTCGGAGGGCCTGGGCAGCGCGATGGAGCGCCACGGCGACCTCGTCCTGATGGGGCAAGACATCGCCGAGTATGGCGGTGTGTTCAAGGTGACGGACGGGTTCGTCGAGCGGTTTGGCAAGGAGCGCGTGCGGAACACGCCGCTGTGCGAGAGCGCCATTGTGGGGGCGGCTTTGGGGCTGTCCATCAGCGGGCGCAAATCGATGGTGGAGATGCAGTTCAGCGATTTCGTAACGTGTGGGTTCAACCAAATCGTTAACAACCTCGCGAAGCTGCACTGGCGCTGGGGCGCAGGCGCCGACGTGGTAGTGCGCATGCCCACCGGCGCAGGTGTTGGCGCTGGACCCTACCACAGCCAAAGCACCGAAGCCTGGTTCTTCCACGTGCCCGGCCTGAAAATCGCCTACCCCGCAACGCCGAAGGATGCGAAGGGGCTATTGACCATGGCGTTCCACGACCCCAACCCGGTCCTGTTTTTCGAGCACAAGTTCCTGTACCGTTCGCTGTCCGGGCCTGTTCCCGAAGGCGATTACGTCATTCCATTTGGTAAGGCGCGCGTGGTTCGCGCAGGCAACGACGCTACGGTGGTGACGTATGGCTTGGGCGTGCACTGGGCGTTGGCCTTGGCCGAACAGCGGCCCGAATGGGACCTTGAAATCATCGACTTGCGCACCTTGGCGCCATGGGACCACGAAACGGTCATCGCCAGCGTGTGCCGAACGAACCGGGCCTTGGTCTTGCACGAGGACACCCTCACGGGCGGCATTGGCGGCGAAATCGCCTCGGTGCTGCATGAACACTGCTGGGAGCAGCTTGACGCCCCCGTGGTTCGGGTCGGAAGCCTGGACACCCCGGTGCCGTTCGCTGCGGACCTGGAGCGGGCGTTTCTCGCCAACGACCAACTCGAAGCCGCCGTGGAAGCCCTGCTCGCTCGGTGATCAGTCCGGGAAGTTCAATGCCCGGATTGCTTGCAATTGGCCGAGGAGTTCCAAACTGCGCGATTGGGCGGCTTCGCTGATTCGGCGCAACTCCGCCTTCCATTCCGGCGCAAGGGAAACCCCTGGAATTTGGTGCGCATCCACCACGTCCAACTGACCGCAAAGGTCTTCGATCGAAGCCGTGGCTTCCCGAATGATGCTGTTCGCCTCGGCCTCAAATTCCGGCATGTCCAAGGAAAGCTGAAAGCCCGCGAGCACCACGTCGTTGAGTAAAACGTGCACAGCACGGCGGACGGGCGCAAGGGTTGTGGGCATGGCGGAGAGAAAAAAGTGAATCAGAACTCCCGTCAAAGTAGGACTTCCACTTCACAAATCCAAACCTCACCGACGAGCCCGCTGATGGAATTGTTGTGGATTGCGCAAGGCCTGCTCCACTTGCTTGATGTCGTTTTTCAACATGCCTTTCTCGTCGAGCCGCTTGCTCTCATTGAGGAGCGCCTTCGCCTGTTGAGGGCGCTTGTGAGCACTCGCCACCACCGCGAGGTTGAGCTTCGCCGCTGCTTGGTCGTAGGATTGTTTCAAGCCCAAATCCAACGCCGTCCGCAAATGCTTCGCCGCCTCGTTCATGTTGTGTTCCATCGTCAAACTCCCCGTCAAGAAGTGGTAGTATGCACGGCGGCGCTTCCACAAATGATTCGGGTTGATGCGCCCCAGCCACTTGCGCGCCTCGTCCATCTTCTGCTGGCGCAGGTTGGCGAAGGCGAGGATGAGCCGAATGCTTTGCAAGCTGGCCAACACGCCCATGGTCGCGACCAGCAACATGCCGATGCCGCTCCCGATGTGCCCTTTCGTGAACAAGAAGATGGCGTATCCGAGGGCGGCGGCGGTCAAGGCGATTTTGATGATGCGGGTGTCCATGTGGGAGGTGGTATTTTTGGCCTACAAAAGTATCGGAAGGATGGAATGGAATGAACTGGCGACGCTGAAAGATTTAGAACGCGCGATCGAGCGCTCCCACGAGCAGCCTGTGATGCTGTTCAAACACAGCACCCGATGCCCGGTGAGCAGCATGGCAAAACGGCTGACGGAACAGCGCTGGGACCACCCGGGCATCACGCCGTTCATGCTCGACCTCATCGCCCACCGCGACGTGAGCAACGCGATTGCGCAGCAGCTGGGCGTCGACCACGAATCGCCCCAAATGCTGCTCGTTAAACACGGCATGGCGACACAAGTCATGTCCCATTCGAGCATCGACCCCGTGGCGTTGGATGCTACCTTTGTGGTAGAATGAGCAACATCTTGAAAATCCGGGTGGTCCTCGACGTGGTGGAGGACGTGTTCCGCGACATCGAAATCGCGGCCGACGCGCCGTTGCTGCACTTGCATGCGGCAACGTTGGACGCGTTTGGCTGGGACGGCGATGAAATGGCTTCCTTTTATCGGAGCAACGAGTCGTGGGATCGCGGGGAGGAAATTCCGCTGATGGCGATGCCCGATGGGTTTGAGGAGGCAGAGGAATCGCTGGATTTCGAGGACATGGACCTGTCGGCGACTTCACGCCAAACGGAAACGCCGAGCATGGAATCGAAGCCCGTGGGGCATCTGCTCAAAGCCGTCAACGACCGGGCGGTCTACGTGTACGACTTCCTGCGGATGTGGTGCTTTTATGTGGAGCTGATCGAGGTGTTGGAACCGGAGGAGGGCGCTTCGTATCCGCGGCTGGTTGGGGAATTTGGGGAGGCGCCAACGCCGGAGAGCCGCGAAATTGACTTGATGGACTTGGGCGATGTGGAGCCGGAGGGGCCGACCTCAACGGGGGACGCGGAATTGGATGCGTACCTGAACGAGGACGACGAGGACGACGATGTGGGGCACACGAGCTTGGACGACCTCGACTACGATTTGATTTGATGGAGCCCATGCGGCGTGCGAAAACGGTGGTGGTGGTCGGGCCGACGGCCGCCGGGAAAACGGCGTGGGGCATCGAAATCGCCCGCGCCCTTGGAGCCGAGGTGCTGAATGCGGATTCGCGTCAATTCTACCGCGACATCCCCATCGGCACGGCCCAGCCCACCGCTGAGGAAAAAGCGGCGGTGCCGCATCATTTCGTGGGGCACTTGGAATTGGAGGAGCTTTACAGCGCGGGGGATTTTGAGCGGGATGCCGTGTCGTGGGTGCTGGAGCGCCCGATTTCTGTGGTCGTGGGGGGCAGCGGCTTGTACGTGCAGGCGCTGTTGGAGGGGCTCGATGAGGTGCCCCGGGATTTGGCCGTTCGCGAGGCGCTGAACGCTGAGCTTCAGGAACATGGGCTGCCTCGACTGGTGGAGGAACTGGGCCAAAAAGACCCCGTCACCGCCCAACGCATCGACGCTTCCAACCCGCAGCGCGTGGTCCGCGCCTTGGAAGTCTGTCGCGCCACCGGGCGGCCGTTCTCGGATTTCCATCGCGGCGACGTGGCGGAGCGCCCGTTCGACGCGTTGGTCATCGGCATCGATCGGCCGCGGGAGGAACTGCATGCCCGCATCGGCGCGCGGGTCGCGGCCATGGTGGCGGAGGGTTTTGAGGAAGAGGCGCGGCGGGTTTGGCCTCGCAAGGCGCTCAACAGCCTGCAAACCGTGGGCTACCGCGAATGGTTCGCCCACTTCGAAGGCGAACTCACGCGGGACGAAGCCCTCGAATGGATCGCCACGCGCACCCGGCAATTCGCGAAACGCCAAATGACCTGGTTCCGCCGCATGCCCAACGTGGAATGGTTCGGCGCCCACGACTTGCCCGCCGCCATCGAACGCGCCCTCGTTTGGGCCGAATCTCCCACCTCATGAAGCCCACCCACACGTTTCACGGCGAATGGCTCGGCGGCTTCGATCGCCAAGTCGCAGAAGACCTCGAATTCGATGTCATCCAAGAATTGCTCGTGAACTTCTGCCATGGGGAAACGGCCACCCAACGGGCCCGGGAACTGCGTCCGTGGCGCACGCCGAAGCGCATCATTCCGGCTCTGGAAACGACGGCGGAACTGCTGACCATCCGGCGGGAGGGCATGCCCTTCCCCAAGGTCGCCTGCGACGAACTGGGCCGGGAGATCCGACTCCTCAAGGTGCGCGACTCCGTGCTTGACGAATCCGGGTTCCTGCGCATCCTCGACGCGTCGAAGACCGTCAACGGCATCCTCGAAGCGCTGGAAGAATCCGAGCGT
Organism: uncultured Comamonadaceae bacterium; assembly: GCA_964390365.1. GTDB lineage: Bacteria > Bacteroidota > Bacteroidia > Flavobacteriales_D > Sanyastnellaceae > JALQTD01. Next base: position 4,459 of record CAYMHW010000002.1, read on the forward strand.
TCCTTCCCGCGGCTCGAGGAACTCCTCGATGGCATCCCCCGCACCACGGAACTCATCGAAGCCATCGAATCCGTGTTCGATGCGAAGGGCGAGGTCCGCGCCGACGCATCGAATTTGCTCGTCTCCATCCGCGGCGAAATGACCCGGGTGCGACGGGCCATCAACCGCGCGTTCATGCGCGCCATCAAGGTGGGCATGGAGAAAGGATGGCTCGCTGACACGAAAGAAGGCTTCATCAACGAACGGCGCGTGCTGGCCGTGAACAGCACCCACAAGCGCAAGCTCACGGGGACCGTCCTCGGGCAATCGAACAACGGTTCCATCACGTTCATCGAACCCGGTTCCTGCATGCCGTTGAACGCGGAATTCGAAATGCTGCGCGACGACGAAAGGAAGGAAATCCTGCGCATTTTGAGGGACTTGACGCAGCGCGTTCGCCACCATTTGCCCTTGATTCGGGCGTATCAGAGCGTGGTGGTGGAACTCGACTGGACCCAGGCCAAAGTGCGCCTCGCCGGAGAATGCGGCGCCCACCTCCCCCACCTCCGCAAGGCGCGCGGATTCCACCTCATCCAAGCCTACCATCCCCTGCTCCGGATGCAAAATGCCGCCGCGGGACGGCATACGGAACCCCAAACCCTCGAGCTCGCCGATCGGAGCCGCATGCTCGTCATCTCCGGCCCCAACGCAGGCGGCAAGTCCATCACGTTGAAGACGGTGGGGTTGCTCCAAGTCATGCTGCAATCCGGCCTGCTCATTCCCGTGCACCCCAACAGCGAAGTCGGCTTCTTCGATGCCGTCCTCACGGACATCGGCGACAACCAAAGCATCGAGAACCAGCTCAGCACGTACAGCTACCGCCTGAACCGCATGCGCGGCTTTCTCGAAATCGGGGGGCCGACCAGCTTGTTGCTCCTCGACGAATTTGGAACCGGTTCAGATCCCGAGCTCGGTGGCGCATTGGCGGAGGTCTTCTTCGAAGAGTTGTACGAACGCGGCTGCTTCGGTGTCATCACCACGCACTACGCAAACATCAAGACCCGCGCCGCTCAAATGCCCGAAGCCCTCAACGGCTCGATGCGCTTTGACCGGGAATCCCTCGAACCCTTGTACAAGCTCGACATCGGCCAACCGGGCAGTTCGTTCACCTTTGAAGTGGCCCAAATCAACGGGATCCAACCGGAATTGATCGAACGGGCAAAAGGCAAATTGGACAAGCGCCGGGTCAAACTCGACGACCTCCTGAACGCCCTCGAACGGGAGAAAGCCCAGCTCTCCAAGCTCACGGACCGCCAGCTCCGGAAAGACCTCGAGGTGGAGCAACTCCGGACGCAATTGGAGCGGAAGCAGGCGGTTTTGGCCGAGAAGGCGGAATCCCAACAAGCGATTGCGGAAGAACAAAACGTGGCCCTGACGCGCGGCAAGCGCATGCAGCAATTCATCGACCGCTGGGACGTCAACTCGAAGAACAAAACGCTCCTCGAGGACCTTCGGAAATACCTCGCGGTGGAGCGGGCGCGGCAAGAAGACGCGGCGGCCCTCGCCCGAGCCAAACGGGCCGCTGCCAAAGCCAACGAACCGAAGCGCCGGCCAAAGCACTACGTGGAACGCATTCAGGTCGGTTCCAAGGTCAGGCTCCGGAATGGAAACGAACGGGGCGAAGTGGTGGCGGTCAAAGGGGACGACATCACGGTGTTGTTCGGAGCGATGCGGATGCGCGTGGAGCGCAACAAGCTGACCTGGCTCGCGAACTGATCAGCGCACCTGCAAGGACTGCGTTCCGGAAGCGCCCGAAGCAGAGCGCGCCGTGACGTAGTACAGCCCCGCCGGCCAACCGGCCACCGAGAACGCGTCGAGTCCACTCGCATCTTCGAGCACCTGAACGCGGCGTCCCTGCGCATCGTAAATCCGCAGTTCCACCACCTGCAATTGCGCGGGGAGCTGGATGCGCACCACATCGGTTGCCGGATTCGGGTACAGCTGCCACGCCGTGCTCGTGAGCAAGGTGCTTTCGACGCTCAGCGCCGTGCAGAAGTCCTCGGGCTCACAGGACGAGCCGTCGCCGATGTACGTGCCGTCGAGGATTTCCTCCCCGGTTCCCGCGGGGTCGAGGAAGGCTTGGAGTTTCTCCGCGGCTGAAATCGGATTGGGTCCGTCCCAGTGGTAGCTGAGCTTGCCGTAATAATCCGGCGAGTTGGGGGAAGTGCAGAAGGAACTGCCGCCGGTGAGCGTTCCGATGATGCGCTTGTTTTGGTCAAACAGCGGCGACCCGGAAGATCCGCCCTCCGTGACGCCGTGGTTCGTTTCGGTGGCATCCCACGTCACGCGCCAATGCGCACCGGCCGCATAGGCCGAACTGGAAGCCACGGGATCGAACGTCGTTGAGATCTTCTTTCGGTCTCCCGACGGATGGTGAATGCCGACGCCTTCTTGCGCGGGAATGCCCGTTGCATCCCATCCAGCGAGGTACGGAGTCCACGACTCGAAAATGGGGTCCTCCACCTCGACGAGCAGGAAGTCCGAACCGGTGATGTTCGAGCCCATCATGTCATCGGAAGACGTGAGGAAAATCACCCCGGTGCGGTCATGTGAATTCAGGCTGACCGTCCCTCCACATTCGCTGTATTCGTAATTGTAGCGGACCTTCATCAGCGCCCAATCCGAGTCGCTCATGTCGTCGGCGCAGTGAAACGACGACAACAGCAGTTGGCGGCAATCGCGGGCGGTGTTGTTCACCATCGAGCCCGAGCAGTAGAAGATGCCACCGCCCATGGAAATGCGCAGCCGCACGACCGCGTCGCGTTGGCACACCCAGTCCGCACCTTCGGGACAATTCACGTCGACCTCACAGAAATCGCTTCCGCGGTCGCCGCCATCGCCCACCAGATCGAACGCTTCCGGCAACCACAAGTAGCGGATGAAATACCCCATGCCGTTCACGTGCAGTTCGGGCTCGCCGATGGTTCCTGGAGCCGCTTGATAGGTCATCCGCACCACGTCACCGGGCACTTCACCAGAGACGTACAAGCCATGCTCATTGTTCTCGGAGGCATCCACCAGCGCATCCTGATACACTTCGGGAAACGCTCCTTCGGGGGTTGAAAAGGCCAAGGTGCTTCCAACCGGCAAGTGGAACGCGTCGAAGTACACCGCGAGGGCTGGGGCGCCTGGAATGTGCAAATCGAGCTGCCATTGCGTCCCTCCACCGGGCAATTCCGTGGACGTGGCGAGGTCGAAGAAATCGACGTCCGCCGGGATGATTTCACCGATGTACGTTTTCCCCGTGTGGGTTTCGTGCCAGGACGCCCGATCCCATAAGGACTGAACGTCAGGGGATTGGATGTTGATTTGGTTTTGAGCAAAAGCCATCACAGGCAGGAACAGCACGGAGATCGTCAAAAATTTCATAGCGAGGTTTTGAAGGCGACAAGTTACGATGTTCACCAAGGTCTTTGGGAAAATTAGCGTTCATCGGCCCGGCATGCGCAGCTGAAATCGGTAAATTGCCGCTTCATCGAGCACCTCGAAACCCACCACATGTTGAAATTGATTCTGAGCAGGGCTGCCTTAGCCGTTCTCCTATTTCCAGCCATCGCTTGGGCCCAAGGCCCCGATCGCGAAGCACAAGCCCAAAAATTCAGTACCCTCCTCTACTACATCGACGAGATTTACGTCGATTCCGTAAATGCGAGCGATTTGGTGGAATCCGCCATCGTGGCCATGTTGGAAGAAATGGACCCGCATTCGGTGTACATCCCCGCAGAGGAACTTCAAGCTGCTGACGAGCCCCTCAACGGCAACTTCGAAGGCGTTGGCATCCAATTCAACATCTTCAAAGACACCATCATGGTGGTGAGCCCGATTTCCGGTGGGCCTTCTGAGAAACTGGGCATCCTGGCTGGCGACCGCATCGTTACCGTGGACGGGGAAGTCGTCGCGGGCACCGGCGTAACCAACTCGGACGTGCAGCGGTTGCTCAAGGGCCCGAAAGGAACGGTCGTCACCGTGGGCATCAAGCGGTCAGGGGTGAAGGAATTGATTGAGTTCGAAATCATCCGGGATAAGATTCCGATTTTCTCCGTCGATGCTGCGTTCATGGTGAGCCCTGAAATCGGCTACATCAAGGTCAATCGCTTTGCCAAAACCACCATGGAGGAGTTCATGGTCGCATTGGCCGATTTGAAGGCCGCAGGGATGAAGGACCTCATTTTGGACTTGCAAGGCAACGGGGGCGGCATGCTGCGGACGGCTACCCACATGGCCGACACCTTTTTGTCCGATGACAAGCTCATCGTCTACACCGAAGGCCGCGCCTTCCCGAAAGAGGAAACCAATGCGTTCCGCCGCGGTGGATTCGAAGAAGGGCGGTTGTGCGTCCTCATCGACCAGGGCTCGGCGTCCGCATCGGAAATCGTCTCGGGTGCGGTGCAAGATTGGGATCGCGGATTGATTGTGGGGCGCCGGAGTTTCGGAAAAGGACTCGTCCAACGTCCCGTCAATTTGCCTGATGGTTCGGCGGTCCGCTTGACCGTTCAGAAGTACTACACCCCTTCCGGCCGGTGCATCCAAAAGCCCTATGACGAAGGCGTGGACGCTTACCGCGAGGAAAAGTATTCCCGGTATGAGAGCGGCGAATTGCTTTCGCTGGACAGCCTCGATTTGCCGGATTCTTTGCAATACCAAACCCTGTTGCGCAAGCGAACCGTCTACGGTGGCGGTGGCATTTTGCCCGACATCTTCGTGCCCCTCGACACGACGGACAATTCGCCCTATTTCTCGGACATCCTGCGCAAAGGATTGGACAGTCGGTACGCCCTGACCTACGTCGACAGCTTGCGGGAATCCCTCGAGGCGAAGTACCCAACGGAAGATGCATTCGTGGAAGGATTCCACCCGTCTCAGGAAGAAATCGATGCCTTCATTGCATTCGTTGAACAAGAAGGGGTCGAGTTCAGTGCGGAAGATTGGGAGCGCTCCTCCGATGCGATTGTGCTCCGATTGCGCGCCATGATCGGCCGGAATCTCCACGAAGGAAGCACCTTCTACCGCATCATCAGCGATTTGAACGAAACGCTTCAACGGGCCATTGAGGTCCTTGAGGACGGAACGTTTGACCGATCGAATCTTGCACATCGAACCTTCTAACTCCTAACTTTACCTCATCAAAACACGCACCGATGAAATTGTCTCAACTTCCGCTCTTGGCAGCGATTGCCGCAGCCACCACGTTGTTCTCCTGCGCTGAAGGCGGCGACGCAACCGCCCCCGCCTCAGGAACGGAAACCTCGAACGAAGCCCAGCCTGACAAGGCGATGGACCCTGCTCGCGCGGAGGCCGCGACGCCGGCAGCCCCCACGACCACGATGACCTTTACGGAGTACGAACACGACTTCGGTACGATGAACGAGGGCGACGTGGTGACCCACGTCTTCGAATTCACGAACACGGGCAATGAGCCGTTGGTGTTGTCGAACTGCAAGGGGTCATGCGGCTGCACGGTGCCGCAATGCCCGAAGGAGCCCATCGCACCGGGTGCGACGGGAAGCATCGAAGTGAAGTTCAACTCGAAGGGCAAGAAAAACGCGCAAACGAAGCGGGTCACCATCGACGCGAACACCGATCCTGCCCAGACGATTTTGACCATCACGGCCAACGTCACCCCGAATCCCATGTTGGCGAATTGATCGCCAAGAACCTAATTTTTCAACCCGAATGCTCCGGCATTCGGGTTTTTTTCGCTCGAATGTTGGCACCAATGAAAAACACCCTGCTCTTGTTCGCGATGCTCGGCCTCGTCGGTTTCGGGTTCGCCCAAGAATCTCCCTCCATCGGCATCCGTGGTGGATTGGCCAATGGTTTGTCCCTGAAGTGGTTCCTTTCCGGCGATACGGAAGCCGTTGAAGGCATCGTGACCATTCGCAGTACGGGCGCCACGTCAACCCTCGCGGTCACGGCGCTTTACGAATTGCACAACTACGACTTCGCTTCAGCCGATTTGCGCTGGTACTATGGCGCGGGGCCGCATTTGGCCATGAGCCCGGAAGTCACGGACATCGGCATCGACGGCATCATCGGCATCGAATACCGCATCAACCAAGGCCCCATCAGCTTGAGTGCCGACTGGAAGCCGAGTTTGGCCATCATCGGTGCGGGCGGCTTGGTGGGCGATGAAGGGGCAATCACCTTGAGGTATCGCTTGTAAGGACAAAAAAAGGAGGCTCGACGGCCTCCTTTTTTCATTCAATGGGGAAATCACATCTTCCCCTTCATCATCCTGTTCCAGTACAAGTAGGGCAAACCGTACTTCTTCAAGATCCACATGCTCCAATTCTCCTTCGTGGTGTCCACGAATTTGCTCAAGAACGGATCGCTGTCGCGGACGTTGTCGTACTTGAACTCCGCAAGGACCATCTTGCCATATCCGGTGACCAACGGGCAGGAGCTGTATCCTTCGTAACGCTTTTCGCCGAGCGACTTCGCCTTGATGAGGGTGAGGATGTTCTCAACGACCACCGGAGCCTGTTTCCGAACTGCCGCTCCGGTCTTTGCTGTCGGCAACGCGGCCACGTCTCCCAAGCCGAACACGTTCGGGAATTCGTTGTGCTGGAGGGTGAATTTATCCACGTTCATCCAGCCCTTTGACGGCCCGTCTTGGTGGGCCAGCGGGCTGGCCTTCACGAAGTCGGGGGCGCTTTGCGGCGGTGCCAAGTGCAGCATTTCGTAGGGCATCACGACCGTGGTCTCGCCGGCCAAATCTTCGCCGAGCGGGTTGCCGTTTTGGATGACGCAGCCCGATTCCTCCTTCGTCCACCGGAAATGCACTTCCTTCTTCACGCTGTCGATTTTCACCGGTGAGTAGAACGTCTTCAAGTGGATGTTCTTGCGGTTGATGACTTGCGTGAGCGTTTTGGCAAAATCCTTAACGCCAAAAATCACACTGCCCGGCGTCGCAAAAATCACCTCGGCATCGTCGCGCACCCCAGCCTTCCGGAACGCGTCATCAGCGAGGTACATGATCTTCTGCGGAGCTCCGCCGCACTTGATGGGCGTAGCCGGCTGCGTGAACACGGCGTTGCCGCCTTTGAAGTTTTGGATGACGCGCCAGGTTTTTTCGGGATCGATGTAGTTCGAGCACACAAAATCCGTTTCCAAGGCTTCGCGCAACCCCTCGATGCCGTCCAGATCGTATTGCAAGCCCGGGCACACAACGAGGTAGTCGTACGTCAAATCCCCGGAATTCTTGGTGCTCAGGGAGTTGTTCGCGGGATCGAACGTGGTCACCCCATCCTGCACCCACTTCACTCCCGCCGGGATGAGCGAAGCCATGTCGCGGCGGGTGTTGCCGTAGTTGTACGTCCCCGCCCCGACCAAGGTCCAAGCCGCTTGGTAATAGTGGTCCTTCGACGGATCGATGATGGCAATGTCCAGCGATGAATTGTGATTCCGAAGCTGGGCTGCGGTCATGATGCCAGCGGTTCCGCCGCCGACAATGAGGATTTGATGGTGTGCGCTCATGAGCTTTGTTCGTTGCGAGGTTAAATCGCGTCCAAACTACACGGCTGCCCCAACGAAAAGCGTGACCTCAGTCGCATAAACGAAAAAAGGAGGGCTTTCGCCCTCCTTTTCTTGAACAATCGAATGAATCAGTTGTTTTCGAACGGCTTCACCGCAGCCTCCAGCTGGGATTTCGTGTGGTATCCGCTCGCCCGCCACACCAGTTCGCCCGCCTTGAACAGCAAGAGCGTGGGCACGCCCCGGATGCCGAAGGCTTGGCCCAGTTGTGGGTTTTGGTCGATGTTCACCTTCAATACGCGCAACTGCTCGCTGTGCGAAGCAGCCAACGAATCGATTTCGGGCATCATGGCTTGGCACGGACCGCACCAATCCGCGAAGACGTCCACCAACACTGGCGTTTCTCCCGAAATCAAGTCTTTGAAACTCTCCTTGGCCATGGCTCAGGCGAGGTGAGCGATGGATCCGAATCCGCCCAAATTGAAGGCGTTTTCAAATCCGTTCGACTTCAAGAACTGGGTGGCCGCACCGCTGCGCGCGCCGCTGCGGCAGTAGAGGAAGTGGTTCTGGGATTTGTCGAGGGACGCCAATTGGCCTTCCATCTCCCCTCCCATCCAATCGATGACCTTCGCCCCCGGCCAGGTGCCTTCAGCAGCCTCGCCACGGGTCCGACAATCGATCACCACGCCGCCTTCAGCTTGCAACTTTTGCACAAACTGCTCCGCGGTCAAATCTGTTTTGGGTCCAAAGAACATGATGTTGTTTTTTTCGGCAAAGTTGAGGCGCGAAGGCCAGCTTGTCCGTGAACGAAGTCACACTCGCTTCGGTGCTATCTTCGCGCCGCCATGTCGCAAATCACAGAAGAAATCGCCCAGCGGCGGACGTTCGCCATCATCAGCCACCCGGACGCCGGAAAGACCACCCTGACGGAGAAATTCCTCCTTTTCGGTGGTGCCATCCAAACCGCCGGCGCCGTCAAGAACAACAAGATCACGAAGACCGCCGCATCCGATTTCATGGAGATCGAGCGGCAGCGGGGCATCTCCGTGGCGACCTCGGTCATGGCTTTTCACTACCGGGACAAGCTCATCAACCTGCTCGACACGCCGGGTCACCGGGATTTCGCGGAGGACACGTACCGCACGCTGACGGCGGTGGACAGCGTCATCCTCGTGGTGGATTGCGTGAAGGGGGTGGAAGCCCAAACCGAGCGCCTGATGGAGGTCTGTCGGATGCGCGACACCCCCGTCATCATTTTCGTGAACAAGCTGGATTTGGAAGGCCAAGACCCGTTCGACCTCTTGGACGAATTGGAAACGAAGCTCAACATTCAGGTGCGGCCGCTCTCGTGGCCCATCAGCGGCGGGCAGTCGTTCAAGGGGGTGTATTCGCTTTATGATTCGAAGGTGCGGCTGTTCAATCCGGACAAAACCCGCATCGCAAAAGACGTCGTCGCCATCGATGACCTGAGCGACCCCACCCTCGACGAACTCGTCACCGGCCGCCACGCCGACCAGCTACGCGAGGACGTGGAACTCATCGATGGCGTCTACGAGCCCTGGGATGCCGCCCCCTACCTCGAAGGCAAGATGGCCCCCGTGTTCTTCGGGAGCGCCGTCAACAACTTTGGCATCCAGGAAATGCTGGACACGTTCATCGAAATCGCCCCGGACCCGCGCAAGCGACCCGCCGATGTCCGCGACGTAGTGCCCACCGAGCCCGCCTTCACCGGCTTCATTTTCAAGATCCACGCGAACATTGACCCCCGCCACCGGGACCGCATCGCCTTTTTGCGCGTCTGCAGCGGCACGTTCAAGCGCAACACGTTTTTCTACCACACGCGGTTGGACAAGAAGCTGAAGTTTGCGAATCCGGCGACGTTTTTGGCCCAGGATAAAAGCGTCATCGACGAGGCGTGGCCCGGCGATGTGGTGGGCCTCTACGACACCGGCAACTTCAAAATCGGCGACACCCTCACCGAAGGCGAACGCCTTCAGTTCCGGGGCATTCCCAGCTTTTCGCCCGAGATCTTCAAGGAATTGGTCAACAAGGACCCAATGAAGAGCAAGCAGCTCGAAAAAGGCATCGAGCAGTTGACGGACGAAGGCGTGGCCCAGCTGTTCATCCGCGAAGTCGGCAACCGCAAGATCGTGGGCACCGTGGGCGAACTGCAATTTGAGGTCATCCAATACCGTTTGGAGCACGAATACGGAGCCAAATGCGAATTCCAAGCGAAACCCTATTACAAGGCCTGCTGGCTCGTATCCACCAACGCCGAGAAGCTCGCGGAATTCAAGCGCATCAAGGGCACGGACATGGTGAAGGACAAAGACGGCAACGACGTGTTCCTCGCTCCCTCCAAGTTCCTGCTCGACATGGAAATCGGAAACTACCCCGAAATCACCTTCCACTTCACCTCCGAATTCAAGACCGCAAAGGCTTGAGGAATTTTCATTTGATTGTGATGAAGGCGGGCTGCGCTTTCGCCCCGTGCTGTACCTTGCAAACCATGAACGCGGTTCGGAACATGCTCGCGGCATTGGGATTGGCGCTGGGATTGGGCGGAGCGATGGCTCAGCAGGACAGCCTCATGCTGCCCGATGTGATGCAGGTTTCCGGCATGGTGGTCGTGGGCGACTCGCTGACGCCGCTCCCGTTTGCCACGGTGTACCGGGTGCGCGATGAGCGCGGCACCATGACGGATGTGCGGGGCTTCTTTTCCTTGCCGGCTTTGGCTGGGGACACGTTGCGGGTGAGTTCCGTGGGCTACATCGCCAACGATTTTGTGGTGCCCGAGGAAAGCCTTGATGGCCGTTTTCGCACCGTCCAAATGCTGGAACAGGACACCGTCGTACTCGAGGAAGCGTTCATTTATCCGTGGCCAACGCGCGAGCGGTTTCGGGCGGACTTTTTGTCACTCGAAGTTGGACTGGATGCCTATTCCATTGGCAACCAACGCTTGCGCGACCTGAGCGACTACGACCGCCTCGTCTACATCGGCGATGACGCCGCGGGGGCCTATGCCGCCCAGATGCAGCAGCAAGCGGTCGCAGCGGGGCAACTCGGCACCATGCCCACGGTCAGCCTGTTGAACCCGCTGGCCTGGGCCCAATTCTTCCAAGCCCTGCGCAACGGCGATTTCAAGCGATGAGGGGAATTGCGTTGGTGGTGTTCGGTTGGTGTTGGGCCGTGGTGGGCTGGGCCCAAAGCGGGACCCTCAGCGGACGGGTGCTCGACGCAACGGGGGGCGTGCTGCCCGGAGCGACGGTCATTCCCACGGATTTCCCTCGCCTCGCGCGCACCACGGAAAACGACGGAACGTACCGGATGGAATTGCCCGCGGGGCGGCCGTTGGAAGTGCGATTCAGCTTCGTCGGCTTCGAGCCGGTGGTTCGGATGGTGACGCTGGAAGACGGGGAAGACCGGACGGTTGACGTGCGGTTGCGGGCCGGGGTTTCGCTCGCAGCGTCGGAAGTCGTGGCCGATGGGGAGCGGACGGAGCCCGTGCGCCGCATCGATCCGCGGGTAGCGGTGCGCATCCCCTCGCCGCGCGGGAGCATCGAGGACCTGCTGTTGCAGGCGCCCGTGAATTTCACGAGCGAGTTGAGCTCGGGGTACAACGTGCGGGGGGGCAGCTTCGATGAGAATTTGGTCTATGTCAATGACATCGAGGTCTATCGCCCGTTCCTCGTGCGCGCAGGACAGCAAGAAGGCCTCTCCTTTCCCAACCCCGACATGGTCGAATCCATCACCTTCAGCGCGGGCGGATTCGAGGCCAAATACGGCGACAAACTCAGCTCCGTCCTCGACATCCGCTACCGGAAACCGACCGAGTCCGGGACCCGCCTGAGCGCCAGCATGCTCGGGGTGCAGTGGCAGCAGGACGCGGTCAGTTCCGCGGATTTGGGCCAAAGACACCGCATCACGCTGAACACCGGGCTGCGCTACCGCGACAACAGCTACGTGCTCGGCACCCTCGACGAAGGCGGCGAGTACCAGCCGCGCTACCTCGATGGGCAGGCGTTTCTGACGTACGATCCGGACGGATTTGGGCCGTGGGACGTTGAGGTGTTGGGCATGGTGGGCGCGAACCGCTACACGTTTTTTCCTGCGACGCGCCAAACCGATGTCGGGAACATCAACGAGGCCCTGCGCTTGACCATCTACTTCGACGGGCAAGAACAAACCGCCTACACGACGGGCTTCGGTGCCGTGTCCATCAACCGCACGACGGAGAACACGCGGTGGCGCCTCATCGGCTCGGCCTTCCGCACGCAGGAGAGCGAGGAGTTTGACATCCTCGGGGCGTATTATTTGGATGAGTTGGATCGGGATTTGGGGTCGGACGAGCTGGGGTCGGTGTTGGTGAATCGGGGGGTGGGCGCGTTTTTGGATCACGCGCGGAATCGGTTGGACGCTTCGGTGCTGAGCGTGGCGTTGAAAGGGTCGACCACGCCGCCGGGCTCGCGGCACTTCCTCGAGTGGGGCGTGAAAGCCACGCACGAGGACATCGCGGATGTGCTGAGCGAGTGGAGCCTCGTGGACTCCGCGGGGTACATCAGCCCGCACCCCTTGGACTCCATCGGCTACGCCGACGCCACTGAGCGGCCGGCCCAAACCATCGAACTGAACGACATCGTCCGCGCATCCAACCACGTGGTTTCGCAGCGTGCCCAGGCCTACTTCCAGGACTCGTGGTCGCGGGAGCGCGCGAACGGCGGGCGGTGGGATTTCAATGCGGGGATTCGGGGGCATTTTTGGAGTTTCAACCAGCAGCTTGTGGGCGGACCGCGGGCGCGCATCGCCTACACGGCGCCCGAGGACACGTCGGGGACTTCGACGGTGTGGCGCTTGGCGGGCGGGTGGTATTACCAGCCGCCGTTCTACCGCGAAATGCGGTTCCTCGACGGTTCGGTCAACCCGGACATTCGGGCGCAACGGGCGGTGCACGCGGTGCTGGGGATGGACCGGGTGTTCATGATGTACGGGCGGCCGTTCAAGTTGGTCGGGGAACTGTACTACAAGGATTTGGACCAACTCATCCCCTACGAAATCGAAAACGTTCGGATGCGGTACTACGCGACGAACAACTCGCGGGGGTATGCCACCGGTTTGGACCTCATGCTCAACGGCGAGTTCATCGAAGGCGTGCAAAGTTGGATGCGCGCGAGTGTGATGAAAACCGCCGAAGACCTCGTCGATGACGGCTACTGGCAACCGCTTAACAGCGACGGGGAATACATCATTCAGGGCTTCACGCTCAACAACGAGGTGGTCGACAGCGTGCGCATCGAGCCGGGATTCATTCCGCGCCAAACCGACCAGCGATTCAACATGTCGCTGCTCTTCCAGGACGAAATGCCGGGGGATGACCGGTACAAGGTGTTGGTTTCGTTGTACTTCGGGACGGGACTGCCGTTTGGGCCGCCTTCATTCGAGCGCTACAAGGACATCCTGCGGACGCCGCCGTATCGCCGGGTGGACGTGGGGTTCTCGCGGGAACTGTTCACGCCGACGGAGGACCGGCCGGAGCGGAAGGCTTCGGGGTTTGTCTCGGTGGAGGTGTTCAACATTCTGGGCATTCGGAACACCATCAACCACACGTGGATCGAGGACGTGAACGGGAGGTTGTACGCCATTTCCAACTTCTTGACGGATCGGCGGGTGAACGTGAAAATCGGGCTGCGATTCTGAATCTGAGGAAGGCGCCGTATTTTGGGCAGGATGAAACCGCTGGCCCTCCTTCCTGCTTGGATGATCGCCCTGCTCCTGCCGATGATGGGGGCAAGCCAAACCTATTTTCTCCAAGGAAGCGCCACGAACACGGGCCCCGACTGCTACCAGCTCACCCCCGCCATCGGCACCCAAACCGGAGCGGTTTGGTACGCTGAGCCGCTGGACCTCACCCAACCGTTCAACATCGCCTTTGAAATCGGCCTCGGTTCGCAGGACAGCAACGGCGCCGACGGCATCATGTTCGTGCTGCAAACCGACGGCACGGATGCGCTCGGCGAAAGTGGGGGCGGGCTCGGCTTCCTCGGCTTCACCACCGCCTTTGGCATCGAATTCGACACCTGGCAAAACGGCAATTACGGCGACCCGTTCTACGACCACATCGGCTGCGTGAGCGACGGAAGCGTGGACCACAACGCCGCCACGGCCTTCGGCGCGCCCGTGGCCATGATCGCGGGCAACGGCAACGGCGAAGACGGCGCGAACCACATCGGCCAAATCCTCTGGGACCCCGACTCCGAGTTGATTTCCGTCCTGTTCGACTGCGACTTGCGGCTCACCCAACAAGTCGACCTCATCGGCGAAGTGTTTGGAGGAACCAGCGAAGTCTTCTGGGGCTTCACCGGGTCCACTGGCGGTTCCTTCAACGTCCAAACCGTGTGCCTCCAAGAAAACAGCCTGACCACCCCGCCCGAAGTCACGCTGTGCCCGGGCGACTCCATCCAGTTGAACGTAGTGGGATCCAATTCGGGCAGCTACCAGTGGACCCCCCCGGCCTTCCTTTCTGACCCCACCAGCTCCAATCCGTGGTGCACCCCGGAAGTGACCACGACCTACACCGTATCCTACACGGGCTTGTGCGGCGACGCCATCACGACGGAGTACACCATTTTCGTAGAACCCTTGACGTTGGAGTTGGTCCCGCCTCCCCCCTACCAACTCGACTGCAACGCCCTGACGCTGAACCTCCTCGTCAACTCGAATTTCCCGGGCGTCGATTACACCTGGACGACGACCGCGCCCGAGGGCTTCCTTTCCTCCGGTGGAGCGTCGGCGGTAGTGAACGCACCGGGTACCGTTACGGTGGCGGGGTCCACTGCCGGGGGGCTCTGCACGGCGGAGGAAAGCGTGGAAGTGGTCGCAGATTTCGAGGAGTTCACCGTGGAGCTCATCAGCGATGAAAGCCAAATCGACTGCAACACCCCCACCCTCGAACTCATCGCCGCACCCTCCAACCCCTCCGCCGAGCTCAGCTGGGTCGCCTCCGGCGGGGCCGCGTTCACCGGTTCCGGCGAGCTCCTCACGGTCACCTCCGCAGGGACGCTCACCGTCACGGTGCTCAATCCGTTCAACGGGTGCACGACCACAAATGCCTTCACGGCCACATCCGACTTCACTCCACCAGCCGTCGAGGCCGGTTCTACGGACACCCTGACGTGCAAGGAGCCCACCGCTGTGGTGCAAGGGGCGAGCATCGGACCGGCGGGCTACACGCCCAGCTTTTCTTGGACATGGGAAGAAGGAGCCGGCGGAATGACCCAGGTGGACGGCCTTTCACCCATGGCACACGCGCCGGGGTGGCATTACCTCGTGGTGGAATTCGAGGAAAACGGGTGCGCGAGCGTGGATTCTGTTTGGGTTTACCAAGATCCGGATGCCGCCGTAGACGCCTCCAGCATCACCCTGCCCAACGTTATTTCGCCCAACTCCGATGGCAAGAACGACACGTTCCGACCCTTCCTCATCGACGACCCGGAATTCGAGGTGCTCGGCATCATGGAACGGTACACGCTGCAGGTGTTCAACCGCTGGGGGAACGTGGTCTTCGTGAACACGGGGCTGCCGATTCGGTGGGATGGTGCCATGAATTCGGGCAGCGAGGTAACGGAGGGCACCTACTATGTGCTCGTGGACTACCGCATCACGTGTGGCGGGGTGCAAGAGGGGACGCTGCGGACGGAGCTTGAAGTCGTGCGGCCATGAAGCGGTGGGTTGTGTGGGGCATCGGCTTGATGGGAATCGTGGCATGTCACAAACCGGTGCCTGAACCGGAGCCGCCCGTTGTGGTGGAAACGTGGCCGGAGTTGCCGGCGATTCCGTTTCCGTACAGCGAGGCATCTTTTCCGGAGACGTGGTTGAGCGACCCGGCCATGAATTTGTTTCGGGTGAACGATGCGGACAACCCGGTTACCGATGCGGGGGCCACGTTGGGGCGGGTGTTGTTTTATGACCCGCAGCTGTCCTCGAACCTGCGGGTTTCGTGTGCATCGTGCCACCGGCCGGAACACGGATTCGCCGATGCCGTGGCGGTTTCGGAGGGCGTGGAAGGCGGGGTGACGCACCGCAACTCGATGGCGCTCATCAATTTGGCCTACCAGCGGCGGCTGTTTTGGGATGCGCGGGAGACCTCGTTGGAAGCGCAGGTCCTGCAACCCATTGCGCATCCGGATGAAATGGGCATGGACCTGGCCGCGTTGCCGGTCAGGCTGGAAGGGGTCCCGTACTATGCGGAGCTGTTTGCCGAGGCGTTTGGGGATGAGGAGATCACGGTGGAGCGCGTGTCGCGGGCTTTGGCCCAATTCCTGCGCAGTTTGCAGGCGACCCACTCGCGCTACGACGCGGGATTGGAGAACGGATTCAGCGATTTCACGGCCGAAGAATTGGAAGGCAAAGCGCTGTTTTTCAATGGCGACACGCGGTGCGCGCAATGCCACGGCACCCTGAATTTCTTCACGCCTTCAGAGCTGATGGTCAACGGGTTGGACGTGAACTACGGGGCTGCCGGCGATGGCGGGCTCGCTGACCTGACAGGGAACTCGTTGCAGGATGGACTGTTCCGGGTCGTTTCGCTGCGCAACGCGGGGTTGACGGCGCCGTACATGCACGACGGACGGTTCGCGACGCTGCGGGAGGTGGTGGACTTTTACGCCGATGGCATCCAGCCGCATCCGGGTTTGAACCACCGGCTTTCTGTTCCTGGAGTGGGGCCCGATGGCCAACCGCCCCTGACGATGGCCTTGGATCACGATCAGCGGGAAGCGCTGGTTGCCTTCCTCCACACGCTTTCCGACACGACCGATTGGGCAAACTCGCCTTGGGGGTCACCGTTTTAAATCGCCTTCAATTGCGGAAGCGGTCCCAATCGGAGGAGGAAATGATGGGGATTTGGTGAGATTGGCAACGGGCGTACTTGGCCGGGCCCATGTATTCGCCGGCCACGACGAATGCGGTGCGTGCGTTCAGGGTGGTTGAGGGCCGAAGGCCCATTGCTCGGGCTTCCACTCGGATGCGGTGCTTCTCTGCTTCTGACAGGCCCGAAAGCACCAGCCGGTCTCCGCGCTGAGCTCCTGTGAACGGCTTGGGCGATTCCCAGCGGGTCAGTTCCACCCCAAACACCCGAGCCGCATCTTGCTTTGCCGGAAGATTCGGCAAGTCGGGCACCTCGAGCTGCAACGGCGTGGAACGCCACGTTGCTGCCTGCTTGAGCTCGGCAAGGGACTCGACCCCCATCCGCCGCGCCGCAGCGACAACGACGTCTCCGCACGCCCGAGCATCGCTTTCCGGGTCGTGGTGGTCCAGCTCCAAACCCAACAGGACCGCCATGCGCCTCAGGCCGTGGGCGGCCTGATCCGGCCATACGCGCTTCGCGAGCTGCAGGGAACAGTAGAGTTCGCTCTCAGCGGGTGGAACCAGGGCGTGGTGGGCAAGGGCGCTGCCGAGGTAGATGGCTTCGGCGGACGGCGCGTTGTGGGCGATCAGGGTTTGGCCTGCAAGACGCGGACTGAGCTCGGACCAAACCTCAGCAAACGACGGCGCCTTCATCGCATGCTCCAAGCGATACGGCAGGTTCAGGTACTGCCAAGTCCCCCACTCCGGATGAATCGGCCGCACGAGCGACTTGAACGAATCGACCGCTACGCCGTTCTCGAACCACACCACCCCCACTTCGCACACATTGCCCGGAACGCTCGACGCCCACTCCAAATCAATGCCCACAAAGCTTCCGAACCCGTTCATCATCAGGACATTGAATTTACGAAATTTTGCGCGTCAATCCAACGGGCCACTGAGCCGCTCCATCAACTGCTCGTACGACCACACTTCCACCAACAGGGCCTCCGCCTTGGTCAATTTCGATCCGGCCTTCTCCCCCGCGATGAGGGCCGTTGTGTTCTTCGAAACGCTGCCCGACACCTTGCCACCTTGGCTGCGAATGCGGTCGGCGAGGACCTCCCGCGGTTCGGGATGCGTGCCGGTGATGACGAAGGTTCCGCCTGCGAGCGCATCGCCTCGTTCGGCGCGATCGGCGACGTCGGCCTCGAATTTCAACCCCGCAGCCCGAAGCCGTTCCACCTCGCGACGGGACTGGGGATCCTCGGCCCACGCCCGCACGCTGTCCGCGATTTCCTCCCCGATGCCGTGGACGGCGAGCAGCGCATCCCGGTCGGCCGCCTGAAGGGCTTCGATGGTCGGGAACGATTCGGCAAGCCACGTGGACACTTCCGCTCCCACGTGTCGAATGCCCAGTGCGAAGAGCACTTGAGCGTACGTGCGGTTTCGCGCCCCTTCGAGTGCCCTCGTCAAGTTCGCCGCCTGTACCTCGCCAAACGCGATTCGGCGCCGTGGACTGAGGCGGTCGAGCAGCACTTCGAAGTGCGCCCAATCCTCAGCCGACCACCCCCACGCGTCCGAAGCAAAATCCAAAGCCCGTGGTCCTTCCAGCAATTCGTCGGCGAACTCGACGGTTTCGATCCGTTGCGCCCAGTCCGTCGGCAGGTCCGCAACGCAGGCTTGCAACAGGGCGCGCCAATCCAACGACCGCAAAGCAGGCATGCACCGATAACCCGGACGGGAGCGCAAGAAGTCCCGCATCTTTTCGGCGGACTGGGCTTCGCCCGCAGCGGCAAAGAATGCGGGCGACCAAGCGGCATCGTCGTCGGGCATGTGGGCCGCTGCGACGTCTGCTTGGCTTCGGGCGATGGTGGCGTGGCTGGGATTGGCCGGTCTTCCGCCCTTGTTCGTGCGGTAAAACCAATTCGCGGCCGCAAACAAGAAGCGCGACCGCGTCTCCGCCTCCGATGGGGCCTTCGACGGGAATTTCCACGCCCCCGTCGCTTGGCGCCAACCGGGCTGGGCAAACCGCGTCGGAAGTTGGAACAAATCGCTGCCGGAGCGGAATCCCGCTTGGTCCACCAACAAATCGATCCACTCCGGCCCCAAGCCCTCGATGTTCAAGGCCTTTCGGCCCACAAAATGCTCAATGCGTCCCTTCACCTGCGGCGGACATGCGGCCGCATTCGGGCAATAATGCTGCGCCTCGCCTTCCTTCCGGACCAATTCCGTCCCGCACTCCGGACAACGGGTCGCGTACACCAACGGAGAGGAATCCGGTTGGCGCGCGGACGCGTCCACCCCGATGACCTTCGGGATGATCTCGCCGCCCTTTTCAACGTAGACTTGGTCGCCCAAGCGGATGTCCAGTTCCGCGATCTGGTTGGCATTGTGCAAGGAGGCGCGGCGAACGGTGGTGCCCGCGAGGAGCACGGGTTCGAGTTCGGCCACCGGGGTGATTGCCCCCGTTCGTCCCACTTGGTAGGTGATGCCTTTCAGGCAGGTCGTCACGCGCTCTGCGGGAAACTTGTAGGCAATGGCCCAACGCGGCGACTTCGCGGTCATGCCCAACTCGCGCTGTTGATCGTACCGATTCACCTTGATGACCACGCCGTCGATGGCAAAGGGCAACGCCGCCCGTTCCTCGTCCCAGCGGCGAATGAAGGCCAACACATCGTCAACGCTCCGTCCGACCCCCATCAGTTCCGGGCCGGGCACCTTGAACCCCCAGGCCGCAGCCGCCTTCACCGCCTCCGAATGCGTGGAAGATGCGGTGGATTCTTCGAGGACACCATAGACCATGATGTCCAAACCGCGCTGCGCCACCACCCGGCTATCGAGCAACTTCAACGTACCAGCTGCGGTGTTTCGGGGATTGGCAAAGCGCTCCTCTCCGGCCTCGTCCCGCTCGGCATTCAAGGCGTCAAACGCCTCAAACGGAAAGTATATCTCGCCTCGGATTTCCAACAACTCGGGCGCTCCATCTGCCAGCTTCAGCGGGAGGGATTTGATGGTTCGCACGTTGGCGGTCACGTCCTCCCCGACCTCGCCATCGCCGCGGGTGAGTGCCCGCACCAACGCGCCGTTCTCGTAGGTCAAGCTGATGGCCACCCCGTCGTACTTGAGCTCCATCACGAACTCCACGGCCTCGCCCTCGAGGAGCTTATCGGTTCGTTCGGCCCATTCCGCCACCTCTTCGGGGCTGTAGGAGTTGGAGAGGGACAACATGGGAGTGCGGTGGGGCACTTTTTCGAACCGGTCGGTCAAATCGCCTCCCACTCGGACGGAGGGCGAATTGGGATCGAACCATTCCGGATGTTCCGATTCCAAGGCCACCAACTCGGCCATCCGCTCGTCGAACTGCTGGTCCGTGATGGTGGGCTCGGCGAGCACGTAGTACCGGTGATTGTGGGCGTGCAACTCCGCCCGCAGCGCGGCCAACCGCGCCTGTGCCTCCTCGTTTGTCATGTTCCGAAGATACCGCCCGCCTCCTTAACTTGCAGGGTGGTGCGGGCGCGAATTCCACACCGTTTAGCCTTCCTTTCCATGACCCGTTTTCCCTTGTCCGCGGTAGCTGGTGGCCTGTTCTTCCTGACCAGCTGTTCTTTCTACAACGTCACCACCCAGGTCGAGGTGTTTTCTGCACCGGGCCAAGACAGCGTTGAAGTGTCCTTGGAGCTGCGGGACTGGGATGAAGTCGAATCCTTCGAATTCCTCGGTTACGATTGGGTGGACGTGGGGTTGGACAATTACGAGGAAGGGCACATTTTTCGGGCGGAGCGACCGGGATATTTCGCCGATCACTTGCCCGTTTTCCGCGAGCGGAGCAACCGGTGGAAGGGCGTGGATTTGGGGTTAAGCGCTGTGCTGACGCGGCCGCTGGTGGAGCACGGCACGGAAGCGTGGGAGGCCCGGCAATGGACTCAGGCGATTTCATTGGGATACAACGTGTTGGGGTTTGTCCTGTCGCCTTGGCGGGTGTATGACAAAACCTTCACGCTGCCGGAATTGGAGCCCCTTCCGGAGGCCGATGCCGATGCGCCACCGGTTTGGATTGAAGGGGTGCACATTGCCGTCGCCCCCGGGGACCACGTGACGGAGCACTACCGGAACCGCAATGCGTACTATGCGAATCGTTTGGCCTTCACTTATGCGAACGATGAGGCCTTCGACATGGCCTACACCAACCTCGACGAGGACGCGCTCGAACGCCTGTGGGAACAGGGATATCAAGGCCCCAATGGCGGCAGCCTGTTCACCATGGAAGACGAAATGGTGCTCGAAGCGGCCATCGTGGGCGTGAAGGAGCAGCAAATCGGGAACCTCGCGCAGTACACGGTGCATTCGCGTTGGTGGGTGTACAATCCGTACGGGTTGCCGAGCGACACCGTGGATTACTTCACGCGCTCGCCGTGGGGGTTCGCCTCGGGCGTGGAAAGTCCGTTCGACCGGCAGGCGCTGGCCGATGCCATGGTGAAGGTTTGTTTCGATGCGGCGGAGAACCCCAAACTGCGGCACGAGGCCACCCGCAAGGACACCTTGGAGGCGATGTGGAAGGCGGACTGGGAGCCCATCGTCCTGGAAGCCGTAAAAGCGCCTTCGGGAAAGTTGGCGAGCGCGTTGTCTTCCGTCGTGACGATTGAAGACGAGTTGGGGCACGGGAGCGGGTGCGTGTTATCGAGCGACGGGTTCATTTTGACGAACCACCACGTGGTGCTCGACACGCAGGCGGTGCATACGGTGCATTTTCAGGACGGGACGAGCTTGGAGGCGGAAATCGTGCGGTACCATCCGCTGTATGATTTGGCCCTGTTGAAAGTGGACACCACGGGGCTGGTTCCGTTTCAGACAGACATGCGGCCTGAAACGGTGGAAATCGGGGACGACGTGTTTGCAATGGGGACGCCCTATGACGTCGATTTGGGCGCGTCCGTGACGCGGGGCATCGTGAGCGCGATCCGGAAAGATGGCAAGCGCAACCTGATTCAAACCGACGTGAGCATTTCCCCGGGAAACAGCGGGGGGGCCTTGGTGCGCGGAGACGGCACCCTCATCGGAGTGGTCAACGAAAAGATCATGGAACTCGGGGTCGAAGGCATCGGGTTCGCCATCCCCTTGCACTTCATCGAAGACGCGCTGATGGTGCGTTATGAACGCTGAGCCGTGACCATGCGGGGTTTCGACTGCAGGTCGCGGTGCACGGTGACGTGGTGCCAACCCGCAAGCAAGTCAGCGACCTCATCGGCGAAAGCTTCGTGGACCTCGAAGGCGAGCAAACCGCCCGGACGCAAGGCACCGCCCGCGGCGCATTGCTCGACCAACGTGCGGTAGTGGACCAACGGCGCATCATCGGGAACAAAGAGCGCATCGTGCGGATCGTGTTCCACCACCACGGCATCCAGTTGACGGCGCTCGGAAGCTGGAATGTACGGCGGGTTGCTCACAACAGCATCGAACGGGGGGACAGCCAACTGAGCCAGCTCCGCGAATCGGGCGTGGTGCCACGCCACTTCCAACCCCAGCCGCTCTCCGTTTTCGCGAGCGAGTTCCAGCGCCGCTGACGAGGCGTCGAGGGCCACCACATCCGCTTTCGGCCATCCCGCCTTCACGGCGAGGGCCAAGCATCCCGTTCCCGTTCCGGCATCGCAAACGCGCACGGCTCGATGCGTTCGCACCCAGTCCAGCACCCAAGCGGCGAGTTCTTCGGTCTCAGGTCGTGGAATCAGCGCCCGGGGGTCGGTTTTCAGTTCCAATCCGTGGAACAGGGTTTGGCCCAAGACATGCTGCACGGGCCTTCCTTCGGAACACGCCCTTGCGCAATCGGCCAGGCGGTTCAGCTCGGATTCGGAATACACGTGCCCCATGAGGCGCAAACCGCGGTCCTTGCCCGTTACGTGGCGCAACAGCAACCGCACCACACCGGTCGCCTCCTCCCCTCCGATCCACTCCTCAAGCCAAAGCGTGACCGAACGCTCGTCGTTCCGAGCAGGCCAAGGTCCCGTGTGCCGCCCCGCCATGAACTCAGAATCCCGCAATCAACAAGTGAGCCGTTGCGGCGTTGGTGGCGAGCGGAATGTTGTGGACGTCGCATTGACGCAGCAACATGTTGATGTCCGGCTCGTGCGGATGCTTGCCCATCGGATCGCGGAAGAAAATGACCGCGTGGACGTTGCCTTCGGTGATGCGCGCAGCGATTTGGGCATCGCCCCCGAGGGGCCCCGAAGCGAGGCACTCCACCTCCAATCCGATGGACTGCAGACGGCCTCCTGTGGTGCCCGTTCCGATGAGCTTGAAGCGCTCAAAGAACGGGCGATTCGCGTTCGCAAAATCCACCAAGGCCTGCTTCCGACCGTCGTGCGCAATCAACGCGATGCATCGCTGCTCTCCCCCCATCATTTCCGCGTCCAAATCGCGTACCCTCGGGCAGGAACCTCAACGACTCCATCTTCACTCCAATCCGCGGAGCCGGCATACAGGTTCAATTCATTCACCGGCAACGAAACGGATTGCGCAGCATCGCTCAAATTCGCCGCGACGACCACCTCGCTGCCTTCTTTGACACGCCGGTACGCAAACACGGATTCGTCCGCTTCCGTTGCGAGCAGTTCAGGCCACGCCCCATCGGCTCCATTCCAAAGCGCGGATTCCGCCTCCTTCAACGCATTGAGCTGCGTGAACAACGGCGCCCAAGCGTACCCGTTCCAGTTCACCGTATCCTTCTCGAAGAACCGAAGGCGCTTCTGGTTGGGCGCTTCTTGGCCCGAATAAATGAGCGGCATCCCAAACAACGTGCTCGCCACCACCGTCATCGCCTCCGCATTCGCTCCGTGGCGCTCCTCCACCGTGCCCTTCCAAGCGTTTTCGTCGTGGTTGGTCACGAAGAACATGCGGTAGGCCTCCCGCGGGTAACGCGCCTCCTCGCGCTTCATGAAGGCGCGGAGGCTGTCCAGGGGCCACTCGCCGCCGCCGACTTGGTCCATCACGTGCATGCCCTCCCACACGTAACTCATGTCAAACGCGCGCTCGTGGTGCTCGGGCTTGTCCGCCTCCGCAAGCATGAACACGTCCCGCTTCACCTCTTCCATGGCGAGCCGCGCTTGGACCCAAAACTCGGTCGGCACCTTCTCCGCCACATCGCACCGGTACCCGTCGATGTCCGCCTCCACGATCCAGTACAACATCGCGTCCTCCATCGCGGCGTACAAGCCGTTCTCCTTTCCGTTCTCCCAGTCGAGTTGGGTCACATCCCACCAGTCCGTGCCCGTGGGCGGCTGCAACTCCCCAAGCGAATCGAGCAAGAAGTACTCGCGATGCTCTTCCGTCCACTTGCTGTCGAACGCGGTGTGGTTCGCCACCCAGTCGAGGATGACCTTCATGCCGAGCTCGTGCGCGCGGTTCACGAGGGACTTGAAATCCTCCAACGTCCCAAATTCGGGGTTCACGCCTTTGTAATCCCGCGCACTGTAAGGCGATCCGAGGCTTCCGCTGCCCGGCTCTGCGATGTAGTTGTTCGCATTTTCGCCCCCTTTTCGGTTTTGTTCTCCGATGGGATGAATGGGCATGAGCCAAAGGATGTCAGAGCCCAAAGAGCGGATGCGGGGCAAGTCCGCTTCCAACGCCTTGAAGGTGCCCTCGGGCGTATGCTGGCGGACATTGACTTCGTAGATGGAGGCGGACCGGGCCCATTCGGGGTGCACGAGCACCTCGGGGTCAATGGCCGTGCCTTCCGAAACATGAGCCACGGAGGTGGGCTCCTTCACCGCGGCCTCGCCGCAGCCCGCAGCAATCGCCAAACCTGCAGCGACCGCCCAAATCATTCCTTTTTGCATGGCGCGAAGTTAGCTGATTTTTTTGATTAAGTGTAAAAACGACACCAACCTCAGAACAACGTGGGTTGGCTGTCGTCCGCCCCTTTCGCTCTCCGCTTCTTGAACGGGGAATCAGCTCCCGCATCCAAACGGGGTGCCTGGGCCGATGGCAACTCCGGCGGATCGACCGGACCTTCTTCCGCAAGCTCGGGCGTCGGTTCGGGTGTGCGCTTGGGTGCGAATTGGGCGATGTGCTGCTCCAATGCCTCCGCCTCACGCTCCTCGTTCGGGTCGTTGAGGGTCACGTCCACGACCGGCAGGGTGCTGAGTTTGTTCCCCAACGCCCGCATGCCCTTCACGGCAATGAACTCGTCGAGGGCCACCACTTCATCCTCCCGATCGCGGGTTTCCTTGAAGCGGCGATTGAACCGGACCACCGCTTCTGGATGGAAGAGCGTGGTCGCCACGCCCAACCGCGATTGCTCGTGGTCGCCGATGAAGCGGAACGGCTTTTGGACAAATTCCGGCAGGAAACGCTTGACGTACCAGTCTTCCTTCTCGCCTTCGAAATACACAGCACTCACCACCCGGTTGGGATCCCACTTTTCCAAGTGGATCATCTTGTCATCGAAGTGGGTGCTCAAGTCGTAGCCCGAGAAGTGGTATT
This sequence comes from uncultured Comamonadaceae bacterium, assembly GCA_964390365.1. Classification (GTDB taxonomy): domain Bacteria; phylum Bacteroidota; class Bacteroidia; order Flavobacteriales_D; family Sanyastnellaceae; genus JALQTD01. The sequence goes on from CAYMHW010000002.1 coordinate 29,290, forward strand.
CGCCGGTGCTCAGGATGATCAAGATTTGGTCATCCCCACGGAAGTCCCCCAAGAACGTCCCCCGACCATCCGCATTCAACCTCCGAACGGTCTCGTCGTACCACACCTTCAACGCCCCGAGCGTCGACACCCCCTCCTCGCTCAACTCGATGCGCTTGATGGGGAACTTCGAAACCAGGTTGCCTCCGGCTCCCCGGCCTTTGATGCCGATTTCTGAAAAGTCCACGTCGAACCGGAGCTTTTTCAGGCGCTGATTCGCCCTCAAGTGCACGGTGACCACTTCCGCCTCGCCATTGGGGTTGGCCGTGAAGTAAAGGACGCGCGACTTCGCCGCGCCTTTCGTGACGTCGTACTCCTTGTCCCGCGTGATGCTCGTCACCGCGAACCGCTTCACAAGGCTTCGGCCGGTGGCCCCGTCTTGGTAAATGCAGTTGTACGTCGTGCGGTCATCGCCCTTCTTCCACACCCCGACGTGCAGGATGTCCTTACCGAAAAACGCCTTTTGCGTCACCTTGCTCACGGAGAACTTTCCGTCCTTCCGGAAGACAATGATGTCGTCGATGTCGCTGCAATCGCAGACGTATTCCCCTTCGCCTCGCTTCATGCCCGTTCCGACGAAGCCCTCCTCGTAATTCGCATAAAGCTTGACGTTCGCCACCGCCACCTCGGCCGCCGAAATGGTATCGAACGTGCGCAGTTCCGTCTTGCGCTCGCGTCCTTTCCCGTATTTCTTTTTCAGCATCCGGAACCACTCGATGGCGTATTCCGTGAGGTGGTCCAAATGGTGGCGCACCTGCGCAATGTTCTCCTCCAACGAAGCGATGTATTGGTCCGCCTTGAACCCATCGAACTTCGAAATCCGCTTGATCTTGATTTCCGTCAACCGGGTCACGTCCTCATCCGTAACCGCCCGCACCAAATGCTTCACGTGCGGTTCCAACCCTTTGTGGATGGAGCTGAGGATTTCCTCCCACGTCTCGCACTCCTCGATGTCGCGGTAGATGCGGTTTTCGATGAAGATCTTTTCCAGCGAAGCGAAGTGCCATTTCTCCTGCAACTCGCCGAGCTCGATTTCCAACTCCCGCTTCAGCAATTCCCGCGTGGCGTCCGCGGAAATCTTCAACAGCTCCCGAACGCCCAAGAAATGCGGCTTGTCGTTCAAAATGACCACGGAGTTGGGCGCGAGGCTCACTTCGCAGTCGGTGAAGGCGTAGAGGGCGTCGATGGTCTTGTCCGGGGAAACGTTGTTGGCCAAATGAATGACCACCTCCACGAGTTCAGCGGTGTTGTCCTCGACCTTTTTGATCTTGATCTTGCCTTTCTCGTTGGCCTTCAAGATGCTGTCTATCAGCGAGCCCGTCGTCACGCCAAAGGGCAATTCCCGGACGATGAGCGTTTTCGCATCTTCCTTCTCGATGCGCGCACGCACGCGCACCCGACCGCCACGGAGGCCGTCGTTGTAGTTCTCCACGTCCGCCATGCCTCCGGTCGGGAAGTCCGGAACGAGGGTGAAGGATTTGCCCTGCAGCGCCGCCACGCTCGCGTCGAGGAGCTCGATGAAATTGTGCGGCAACGTTTTGCAGGCCAACCCCACGGCAATGCCTTCCACCCCCGAAGCGAGCAAGAGCGGGAACTTCACCGGTAAGGTCTCCGGTTCCCGGTTGCGGCCATCGTAGCTCGCGAGCCAATTCGTGGTCTTCGCGTTGAAGCAGACTTCCTTGCCGAATTTGCTCAGGCGCACCTCGATGTAACGCGGAGCAGCAGCGCGGTCGCCCGTCAGGATGTTGCCCCAGTTTCCCTGGCAGTCGAGGAGCAATTCCCGCTGTCCGATTTGGACCATGGCATCTCCGATGCTCGCATCCCCGTGCGGGTGATACTTCATCGTGTTTCCGATGACGTTGGCCACCTTGTGGAAACGGCCATCGTCCATCTCATTGAGGCTGTGCAAGATGCGGCGTTGCACCGGCTTGAGCCCGTCGTTCTGGTGCGGCACCGCCCGTTCCAAGATGACGTACGACGCGTAATCGAGGAAGTAGTCGTTGTACATGCCGCTCACTTTGATGACGCGCTCCAACTCCTCCCCTTCCCTCACATCGTCATCCAAGACTTCCGCCTCCTCCACCTCATCGGCTTCCTCGCGCGGCTCCTGCTGTTCCGAGCCCTCCAGCTCGTCGTTCGGTTCTTCTGGAAATTCACTCATGCCACTTCGTCCTTTTCGACGCGCAGGTTTTCAATGATGAATTGCTGGCGATCCGGCGTGTTGGCCCCCATGAAGAAGGTCAACAAGTCCTGGATGCCGCTGTCCTTGCCGATGACCACCGGGTCCAAGCGGATGTCCTCCCCGATGAAGTTGCTGAACTCATCCGGGCTGATCTCACCCAATCCCTTGAATCGGGTGATTTCGGGATTTTTTCCCAGTTCCGCCATCGCGGCCAGCTTCTCTTCCTCGCTGTAGCAGTAAATGGTTTTCTGCTTGTTGCGGACGCGGAAGAGCGGGGTTTGGAGCACATACAGGTGCCCTTTCTTGACCAAATCCGGGAAGAATTGCAAGAAAAACGTGATGAGCAACAGGCGGATGTGCATCCCGTCCACGTCGGCATCCGTCGCGATGACCACGTTGTTGTAGCGCAACGTATCGAGGCCGTCTTCGATGTCGAGGGCAGCTTGGAGCAGGTTGAACTCCTCGTTCTCGTACACCACCTTCTTCGTCTTCCCGAAGCAATTGAGCGGCTTACCCTTCAACGAGAACACCGCTTGCGTCTTGACGTCGCGGGCCTTCGTGATGGAGCCGGAAGCGGAATCGCCCTCCGTGATGAACAGGGTCGTCGCTTCGCGCAAGTCGTTCTTGTCGGACAAGTGAACGCGGCAATCGCGCAGCTTGCGGTTGTGCAGCGAAGCCTTCTTCGCGCGGTCGCGAGCCAGCTTCTTGATGCCGGCCAAATCCTTGCGCTCCCGCTCCGACTGCAAGATCCGCGCTTGCAAGGCCGTGGCGATTTCGGGATTGCGGTGCAGGAAGTTGTCCAAATCGCGCTTGAGGAAATCGTACACGAAACTCTTGAGCGTGGGGCGATCGGGACCGACTTCGGTGGAGCCGAGTTTGGTCTTGGTTTGGCTTTCAAACACCGGCTCCTCCACCTTCACCGAAATGGCAGCCTTGATGCCCGAACGGATGTCCGAGCCGTCGTAGTCCTTGCCGAAAAAGTCCCGCACCACGCGGACCACCGCCTCCCGGAAGGCGCTCTGGTGGGTGCCGCCTTGGGACGTGAACTGGCCGTTGACGAAACTTTGGTAATCCTCCCCGTAAGCATCCGTGTGCGTGATCGCCACCTCGATGTCCTCGCCTTTCAAATGGATAATGGGATAGCGCGGCTCGGTGTCCAAGTCGTTCGTAAGCAGGTCCTTGAGCCCGTTTTCGCTTTTGAACTTTTCCCCATTCAGGTAAAGCGAAAGTCCCGTGTTCAAATAAGCGTAGTTCCAAAGCAAGCGCTCCACGTATTCCATGCGGAACCGGTAACCTTTGAACACGGTGAGGTCCGGGCGGAACACGATGAGTGTTCCGTTGCGCTCCTCCGACGCCTCCACGCCCGACTCCTCCAACAACTCGCCCGTTTCGAACCGCGCCAGTTTCCGCTGGCCTTCGCGGTAGCTTTCCACCGAGAACGACTCGGACAAGGCGTTCACTGCCTTCGTACCGACCCCGTTGAGGCCGACGGACTTCTTGAACGCACGCGAATCGTACTTCCCGCCGGTGTTGATCTTCGACACGCAATCCACCACCTTCCCGAGCGGAATGCCCCGACCGTAGTCGCGCACCCGCACCTCGCCGTCCTTGATGGTGACGCGGATGCTCTTGCCATGCCCCATCGCGTGTTCGTCGATGCTGTTGTCGATCACCTCCTTCAACAGGACGTAAATCCCATCGTCCGCCGACTGGCCGTCGCCGAGTTTACCGATGTACATCCCCGGACGCATCCGGATGTGCTCCTTCCAATCCAGGGAGCGGATGTTGTCTTCGTTGTACGTTACTTGTTCGTTCGCCTGTTCCGTCATCTCGCTTCAAACTTACTGCCTTATGACGAAGCGCAGGCCGCTGTGAAAGGCCAAATTATCCACAACGCCACCGACCGCAACCGCCCACTTTGCAGACGGAGGTCCGGAGTTTGCAGGCGTTGGCTTCGGGGATTCGGGCGGGGAGGTTGGGGGTTGTAAATTTGGCCCAAAACCCATCCCATGAGCTCAGCCATTGCCGCCCTCGAACCCCAAGCCCTCTGGAAGCACTTCGCCGACCTGAACGCCATCCCACGCCCGTCGAAGCACGAGGAACGCGTGGTGGAGTGGGTGATGGAATTTGGCCGAAGCCGCAACCTGGAAACCGCGCTCGACGAAGTGGGCAACGTGCTCATCAAGAAACCCGCGACCGCGGGCATGGAAAACCGCGCGACCGTCGTGCTCCAAAGCCACCTCGACATGGTGTGCCAAAAGAACAACGACACCGACTTTGACTTCATGACAGAAGGCATCCGCATGCGCGTCGACGGCGACTGGGTGAAGGCGGAAGGCACCACCCTCGGCGCCGACAACGGCATCGGCGTGGCGGCCATCCTCGGCTTGCTCGACTCGAAGGACATTCCGCACCCGGCCTTGGAAGCCTTGTTCACCATCGATGAGGAAACTGGCATGACCGGGGCGCTGGGATTGCAAGGCGGGTTCCTCTCCGGTTCCATCTTGCTCAACCTCGACACGGAAGACGACGATGAAATCTCCATCGGCTGCGCGGGGGGAGTGGACGTGACCTCGACGTGCACCTACGAGGCCGAGCAAGTGGCCGCGGGCACCACAGGGCTGACCTTGACGGTCAAGGGCGGGAGCGGCGGCCACTCCGGCATGGACATTCACAAGGGCCTCGCGAACGCGAACAAAATCATGAACCGGCTCCTGCTCGTGGCCTCCGACTCGGTCGATTTCCGCATCGCTTCCATCGACGGCGGCGGTTTGCGGAACGCCATTCCTCGTGAATCGTCAGCGGTGCTGGCCTTGGCTGCGGAAGACGTCGCGGACTTCAAGGAAGCGATGGCGGCCTACTTCGAAGGCGTCAAGGCCGAGTACGCGACCACGGACCCGGACCTGACCTTGGTGATGGCGGACGCTCCAGCTCCCGCTGAAGCCCTGCCCGAGGCGACGCAAGAAGCGCTGTTGCTCGCCATCCAAGCCTGCCCGGTCGGCATCCACCGGATGAGCCCGGATTTGGATGACCTCGTCCAAACCTCGAACAACCTCGCCCGCGTGCAAATCGGAGGCGGATCGGTCACCATCCAATGCCTCTGCCGGAGCAGCGTGGACACCGAGAAATGGGACCATGCGCGCAGCATCCAAGCGTCCTTCGCGCTTGCGGGGCTCGAAACCGAGTTCAGCGGAAGCTACCCGGGTTGGACGCCCAACCCCCACTCGGCCATTGTGTCGTTGCTGAAGGACCTCTACGTCGAGCGTTACGCGGAACAGCCGAACGTGCTGGCCTGCCATGCCGGGTTGGAGTGCGGCATCTTGGGGACGAATTACCCGGGCATGGACATGGTGAGCTTCGGTCCCAACATCCGAGGAGCCCACAGCCCCGACGAACGCGTTCAAATCAGCTCGGTTCAGAAATTCTGGGGCTACCTCTTGGACGCCTTGACCCGCATTCCCGAAGCCCATGCCTGATCGTCCGCTCATTCTGGTCGTCAACGACGACGGCATCACCGCTCCGGGCATCACGGCCTTGGCGAGCGAAATGATGGCCTTTGGCGATGTCTGGGTGGTTGCGCCCGACAGCCCGCAATCCGGGATGGGGCATGCCGTGACCATCGGCAACATCCTGCGCCTTGAAGAAGCGTTCTTCCCTGTGGAAGGGGTACGCGCCCATTCCACCACTGGAACGCCCGTGGACTGCGTGAAGTTGGCCATTCACCGCATCCTGCACCGCAAGCCCGACTTGCTCGTGAGCGGCATCAACCACGGTTCGAACAGCTCCATCAACGTCATTTACAGCGGAACCATGTCGGCCGCCGTGGAAGGTGCGGTGGAAGGGATTCCGTCCATCGGATTCAGCTTGTTGGACCACGCGAAGACCGCGGACTTCTCGGCGGCCCGGGAAGCCGCCAGGCGGATCGTGCCGCAAGTGCTTGAACACGGTTTGCCCACGGGCACATGTCTGAACGTGAACATCCCGAAACTTCCCTGGAGCCAAATCAAAGGCATCAAGGTGTGTCGGCAGTCCGCAGGGTACTGGGACGAGGCGTTTGAGGAGCGGCAATCGCCTGGAGGCAGCACGTATTACTGGATGAGCGGCAAGTTCACGAATCCCGACCACGGTGAGGACACGGACGAATGGGCTTTGGAACATGGCTACGTGAGCGTGGTGCCCACGCAGTTCGACTTGACGGCACACCACGCAATTGCCCGGTTGAATCAATGGGATTGGTCATGAGCCGGTCGCAATGGGAAACGGTCGGGGGCATCGGATTGGGGTTGGTGGGAGCCGTGTTGGGACTGGTATTGACGGCAGCGTGGTGGGCTTGGAACACCGGAGACACGATGGCTTTCTTCGTGCGCGAGGTGTTTTGGAATGGCGGATTGTACCAAGATTCCATTGTCACGGTGAGTGTATTGGTTGACGTGGCGCTGTTTTACGGGCTGTTGCGCTGGGATCGCGAAGCCGTTGCGCGCGGGGTCATGGCGGTCATCCTGGCCGCGGTCCCCGTGGTGGTCTACCTCCAAATGATCAACTTGGAACCCGCATGAGGCCGCGCCGCGTGTTCGTCGTGGCCGGTGAGGCTTCGGGCGATTTGTACGCCGGTCAGGTGGTCCGGGCGCTGTTGAAGCAGCAGCCGGACGTGGAGGTGCGCGGTTGGGGGGGCGAGGAGCTGATGGCCGCGGGGGCGCAGGTGACCACGCACTACCGGGAGTTGGCTTTCATGGGCTTCCTTGAAGTGGTCCAAAACCTGGGCACCATTCGCCGCAACCTGCGCCGTTGCTGGGATGAAATCGTGGCGTTCGAGCCGGATTTGTTCCTCGGCGTGGACTTTCCCGGCTTCAACCTCCGCATCGCTCGCCAGGCCAAATCCCACGGCATCGTGGTCCACCACTACATCTCCCCTTCGATTTGGGCTTGGCGCAAAGGACGGCTGCGCACCATCCACCGGGACGTGGACCGCATGTACGTCACCCTCCCCTTCGAAACGCCCCTGTACGAGGCGGTGGGCATGGACGTGCAGTTTGTCGGGCACCCTTTGCTCGATGTGCAGGCGATTTCGGATGGCGGCTGGAGAAGCCAAGTCGGCTTGGCAACGGACCGCCCGCTCGTGGCCCTGTTGCCCGGCTCGCGCACCCAAGAACTCAAGCACATGCTTCCCGTGCTTCAAGCCGCCGCCGCATTGCTCCCGGACAGCCACCAAGTCGTGGTGGCCGGAGCGCCCGGTCAACCCGCCGAGGCGTATGCGGACGTCCCGTTTCCCGTGGTGTTTGGCCAAACCAGAGAACTGCTCGCGGCGGCGGATTTCGCCTGGGTCACATCGGGTACGGCCACCCTCGAATCCGCCCTACTCAACACACCACAACTCATTGTTTACAAGACAAGTGCAGTGACCTACCTCATCGCCCGTGCGCTCGCGCGCGTTCGCCACATCGGCCTGCCCAACTTGATCGCAAAAGACGACCTCGTCCCCGAACTCATTCAAGGAGCTTGCACGCCAGAAGCCATCGCCACCCAAAGCAAGGGCTTGCTCGCTGGTGGTGCAGAACGGAAGCGCCAACTCGAAGGATACGCATCGCTGCACCGCCTGCTGGGCAACCCCGGAGCGGCAGAGCGCGTGGCCGCAGGAATCCTGAAGCCATGACGCGTTGGTGGATTGCATTTTTCGCAGGCTTGGGCCAAATCGCACTCGCCTGCGCCCAACAATCGGTTCGCGTTGGGCTGTTCGAATCCGAACTGCCGCAATCGGTGGAGGTCTCAACCTTGGCCGGTGCCCACGAATGGGTGGATGCCCAAGGTCAAGTCATCGCACCCCTGCATCTGAAACAAATCGTCTCGGCCTCCGGCGAACGGCTGAGGCTGGGCGATGGGACATGGAACTACGTCTACCTCCGCCCCACCGTGCCGCAAAGTCGGGTGCAGCTGCGCGCTCCAGGCAAGTACCCCACCGTGCACACCGGCCGCATCCACTTCCTCATGGAGTCCAGCGGCATCCGGTGCGTGCTGGAAGCCGAGTTGGAGTCCTACCTCGAAGGGGTGCTCTCGGCCGAGTCGGGAAAAGGACACCACCCCGAATATTACCGGGCCCAAGCCGTGGTCAGCCGAACGTACACCATCCAGGCGATGGGGCGTCACCGCATGCAGGGATTTGATGTGTGCGACGCCGTTCATTGCCAAGCCTACCACGGCATCGGAACCGTGAACGACACCCTCCGGGAAGCCGTCGCATCCACCCGCGGCACGTTGTTGGTCGATCGCCAAGGACGCCCCATCACCGCAGCGTTTCACTCGAATTGTGGAGGCCAAACCCAAGGCGCAGAAAACGTTTGGCAACGACCGCTCAATTATTTGGTCGGGGTCTCGGATACGTTTTGCCTCGCCATGCCCCATGCACAATGGACGCGCACCGTTCCTTCGGCAGCATGGCGCGATTGGCTCGACCAACGCCGAGCGGGCTCCAGCGAACGCACGACCTTCCTGCCCAACGAACGCTTTGACGCCCTGCCCGACAGCGGTTCCCGTGTGCGCGCCATCGAGGCCCGCAGCGCATTCGGCTTGCAATCCAGCTACTTCGTAGCGGTGGATGACGGCGCTGAGGTGCGGTTCATGGGACAGGGATTTGGCCACGGTGTGGGCCTGTGTCAAGAGGGAGCCATGCAGCGCGCCCTGCACGGCCAAACCTACGACCGCATCCTGCACCATTACTACACGGGCGTGCGACTCACCTCGCTCGAATCCCTCAACTACTTCCGCGGGGATTGAGCGATGGAACCCCAAGGCCCTCCTTTCCGTAAGCACAAGCACATGCTGAAATTCACCCTCCCCGCCCTGTCGTTCCTGCTGACCCTGAGCACTGCCTCAGTGGTTTGGGGGCAGGCGACCGTTGCTGCACTGAACCAAAACCGGCTTTGGGCAGGCATCGAGAACCCGGTCAACATCACGAGCGTGGCCCCCTTTGATGACGTTCGGATCACGGGAGGCGAAGCGGTGGACCTCGAATTCAAGGGGGACCGGCACGCCAGCCTCGCCATCGTTCCCGACCCCGATGCGGAATCGGTGAGCGTGGCGATGCGACTCGGCGACGCCACCGCCACTTCGGCCGCTGTGTTCCGAGTGGAAGCATTGCCCCAGCCCGTGGTTCGGTTTGGGCGGGCTGAACCCGGTGACTCCCTGACGGCAGAAACCCTTGCGTCCGCCGCTTTGACCGCACGGGTGCCCGAATTGGATGAAGACCTCGCGTTGATTTGGCATGGCTTCAGCCTGAGCATCTTGGTTGACGGTGAACTCGAACACTACGCGAGCGAAAACGACCAGCTCACCTCGGCCATGCGCACGGCGCTCGCGGAGGCTCCACAGGGTACGAGTTTGTTCTTCAACAGGCTGGCCCTCGAGACTCCGGATGGCAAGCGCCACGAAGCCCCGAACATCCTCCTGTTCAAGCGTTAATCCGGTTAAAAGTTCACGATGCTCAACCCCTTGGGGTACTCGATGCGGTAACGCACCGTAAAGCTCCTGCGCTCGCCCGGTTGCAACGTCACGTTCCACGTGAGTTTTCCATCCGTTGCGTCGTGCACCGCGCCATCCGCATCCAGCAGCTCGACCAAGACATCCGGACGGTAAGCCAAGGGAATCCGGTCCTCGATGCGCACCTCCACCGGTCGACCGTGCTGGTTCTCCACTTCGATGACCCAGGTCTGCTCGGATTTGTGCTTGCCTCCGAAAGCGGACGTGGAACACCGGTCCGCCAACCGCTCCCGGCTGCAACGCACCTCCGGGTCCTGGCCGATGGGCACCACCAACGTGTCGCCCGGCGCCGGCAACAGCAGGTCGAACCAGCCGCGGAATGCGCCGCCCGCCTCAACTTGCACCCGACCGGGCAACAAACGGGATGTCGCCCATCGATCTGAGGATGCCAACTGGAAGGCTTCGTCCGAGGCGTACGGCAGGAGCAAGTAGCTGAGCTTGCCCGGCAGCTCGAACGACTCGATGAACACGCGCTCCCGCTCACCTGTTCCCGTCACGAACGGCGCCACCGCGGGATTGAATCGGAAGCGATCCGTCGAAAAGATGCCCGGTGCCGCTTCGCCGAACGCTTTGTCATCGAACGCATCCATCATCCACGCGGCCTCACGTGGGGCGGCCTCCATGGACATGTAAGCGCTTGCCGTCGCGCCGCGAACCTCCGATCGGTGCTGCAACACCCAGCGTTCAAAAGGCGGTGGAGCGAGGGTGCTAAGCGGATTGCCCACAACGAATTCGACCGGAATGCCCTCCCAATCCTCGCCGGTGGTTTGGGCGACCGAGGCGAACCGGTCGAACAGGATGGCACCGTCTGGCGCGATGGCCACGTCGTACTCGGGCAGCCAATAGGCCGATTGGGTGAGGTAGCGGATGGTAAGGGCGCCGGTTGAGGCCGCGGAGGCTTGAATGCGCAGTCGGATTTGGCCTGTGGGGCGAGCCAAGCGCTGGCGCTGTTCTTGGATGTCGTGCTCGAGGCTTGCGATTTGGTCAGCCAAATCGGACACCTCCTGATCCAACTCCAACTGCTTGTACTTCAACTCCTTCACCCGGTTTCGCCAAAAATCCGCCGCGTCCCGCATGTCCTCCATCAACAGGGTCTCTTGACGGCTCAGCTGCCGGTTGGATTGAATCATCAGCAGCTCCTCCTCGTAGGTGGCGTGCAAGGCTTTGCGCATCGCAACGGTTTGGCGCAATGCGTCGATGTCCTGCTCCGCGTCCGCGCAAAACGACTCCACTTCCTCGATGACGCCAGGGCGCACGCCCGTTGCGAACTGGGTCCCGACCAACCGCCAAGACTCGGGCAGCTCCACTTGCACGGTGCGGTCATCGAGTTGGGTGGTGATCCCGTCAAGGATGAGCACGAATTCGCCCGAAACACCGGAGACCTGCCCCACGTGTTCCACCCAAGCTCCGCGACCGAATACGGTGGCTTGGGCGGCGGGCCATTCGACGTAGTGTACGGGGTGGCGCTGGCTCCAAGCGGTGTGCAAGGCGAGCAGCGCAATGAGTAGCAAGGGAATGCGAGTGAGCATGGCAATGAGGTGTGAGCCCAAAACTAACGCCGATCCCAACGACAGCGTACCCGCCCTTTCAAATTCAATCCGAAATGCCTGCTCAATTCGCTGCGCAGCCCCTAATTTTGTCCCACGAATCATTGACATGCTGAACCGCCGACAACTTCGCATCAAGCTCCTCCACGTCCTCTACGCCTTCTACCAGGACGAAAATCCGGACCCGGTGCGCGCCCACAAAGCCCTCGAGCACTCGGTGCATAAAATGCAGGAGCTTTACGTGCTCCTCCTTTTGCTCATCGGCAGCATGCAAGGAATGGCCATCGACCGGATCGAGGCAGGGCGGAAAAAGCGCTTGCCGTCGCCGGAGGACCTCAATCCCAACACGAAATTCGTCACCAACCGCCCGTTGCGCATCATTGCCAACAGCCGGAACCTGCAAAAAGCATCCGAGGAGTTGGGCGTGGGTTGGGGCGACCAACAGGAGATGCTTCGAAAAGTGTTCCGGGGACTCCTCGAGCACGAGGAATACGTGGAGTACATGGCCTCCGAAGAGCGTGGATTCCGCCACGACCGCGAGTACCTCACGCGCATGTTCCGGAAGCACATGATTCAGAACGAGCCGTTTGAGGACGTGTTGGAAGAGAAGAGCATTTTCTGGAACGACGATTTGGACTTGTGCGCTTCGATGGTCATCAAGACCGTCAAGACGATTCGCGAGGAGGACGATGACGTGCAGCTGTTGCCGCTTTGGCGCGAAGACGATGACGATCGCCAGTTCATGGAGACGCTGTTCCAAAACACCCTCGGGCAGGCAAAAGAGAACGAAGAGCTCATCACGTCGGCGGCGGCGAACTGGGATTTGGACCGCATCGCCCTCATCGACCGCATTTTGATGAAAATGGCGATTGCGGAAGCGCGCAGCTTCGAGTCCATCCCGCTCAAGGTCACGTTGAACGAGTACATCGAGTTGTCGAAGTACTACAGCACGCCGAAGAGTTCGGGGTTCATCAACGGCATCCTCGACCAGCTGTTCAACGAGATGAAGGCGGACAAGCGCATTGTGAAAGTGGGACGCGGATTGCTCGACTGATGAAACAGGGAACGGTTTTCTTCGTTTTCGCTTGGGCGTTGTTGGCGTGCAACGAGCCCGAAGTCGACACGAGCCTCATCCAAATCCCTGCTTCGGGGACTCAAGAAGCGGGGACCCTTGCAGAGGTGGCGGTCTTCTCCCCGGAAGAAGCGGTGTTTCAATACGACACCGTCGTAGAAGGCGCCGTGGTGGTGCACACCTTCGCGTTCACGAACACCGGGGCTGCGCCGCTGGCGATAGCCGATGTGAGCTCGGGCTGCGGGTGCACCGTGCCGCAGAGTTGGCCGCGGGACCTCATTGCCCCTGGAGCGGGCGGCACCATCGACGTGACGTTCAACACCCGGGGTTGGAGCGGCCGAGTGGACAAGCGGGTGAGCGTGGTGACGAACGGCGAGCCCTCGGTGGTGCATTTGGTGCTGGACGGCTACATCCTCGCTCCGGACGGAACTTCGGAGAGCCCGGCGATGCCCATCCGCCGCCATTGAACTAACTTCACCGCCATGATTCAACTGACTGTTTTGGCCCAAGCGGCCCCACAAGAAGGTTACAGCTTCTTCATCGTCATCGGCGCGATGTTCCTTGTCATGTGGTTCTTCATGATCCGGCCCCAAATGAAGCGCCAACGCGAAGCGAAGCAATTCCGCGACAACTTGCAAGTGGGCGACCGCGTGGTCACCATCGGAGGCCTGCACGGGCGCATCAAGGAGTTGAAAGAAACGAACGTCTTGCTCGAAGTCGAGAGCGGTAAAATCCGCGTGGAGCGTTCGGCCTTGAACCCCACGGGACAAGCTTCAGAACAGGACCTCCAAGCGAACGCATGATGGACGGCGCGTCACGGCGCATGCCCATCGGCTGGGCGCTCGTCCCAGTCGTGGTGCTCATCGGCTTGCTGGCGGCAGACGTCGCGCTCTTCGGGGAGGACAGTTCGTACGGTTCGAACCAAATCGCGATGCTCATTGCAGCCTTTGCGGCAGGCAGCATCGGACTCGCCTATGGCACGACTTGGAAGGCCATTTCGGACCGCATCGGCTCGACCATCGCTTCCACGAGCGAAGCCCTCCTCATCCTGCTCCTCATCGGCGCGCTCTCGGGCACGTGGCTCATTGCCGGCATCATCCCCGCCTTCATCCATTACGGGTTGCAGATCCTCGAACCCGGCATCTTCCTCTTCGCCGCGTGCGTCATTTGCGCAGTGCTTTCGTTGGCCACGGGCTCGTCCTGGGGAACCGTAGGAACCGTAGGCATCGCGCTCATGGGCATCGGCCAGGCCCTCGGGTTGCACGACGGATGGGTGGCTGGCGCCATCATTTCGGGGGCCTATTTCGGGGATAAAATGTCGCCACTCAGCGACACCACGAACATTGCACCCGCGGTAGCCGGGAGCGATTTGTTCACCCACATTCGGTACATGCTGTACACCACCGTGCCCAGCATTGCCCTGGCACTCCTTGTGTTCCTCGTGGCCGGTTTGGGCGGCGGGGCGCAAGGAACAGAAGTCGAGTTGGGCGCGGGATTCGGGGCAGCGGTGAAGGATGCGTTCAACATTCACCCCGGCTTGTTCATCGCCCCCGTGGCGGTCATCGTGCTCATCGCGCGAAAGGTTGCTGCAGCGCCAGCGCTCTTCATCGGCGTGTTGCTCGGGGCGCTGACGGCGGTGGTGTTCCAACCGGATTTGGTGCGTTCGCTCGGTGAAGCGGGCGGCGCCACCACGCGCTGGGGTGCGGCCTACCGGACAATTTTTCAGGCGATGTCCGTGGACGTGGCCGTGGTGACGGGAGACCCCCTCGCCGATGAATTGCTGAACAGTGGGGGCATGGCGGGGATGTTGAACACGGTCTGGCTCATCCTGTGCGCGATGGTGTTCGGCGCCACGATGGAGGCGACGGGCATGTTGCGGCGCATCACGGAATCGCTGCTGCGTGGCGTGAGTTCGACGTTCGGTTTGATTTCGCGGACGGCGGGCACGTGTTTGGCCTTCAACGTGTTGGCCTCAGACCAATACCTGGCCATCGTGGTGCCCGGCAACATGTACAAGGCCGCCTACGAAGAACAGGGCCTCGCGCCGGAGAATTTGTCGCGCACGCTGGAAGACACGGGGACGGTGACGAGCGTGCTCATTCCGTGGAACACCTGCGGCGTGGCGCAAAGCGGCATCCTCGGCATCTCGACCTTCGCCTACCTCCCCTATTGCGTGTTCAATTGGATCAGCCCGTTGACGACGCTGACGGTGGCGGCGCTGGGTTGGAACATTCGGCGCTTGCCAGCGGTTAAGGACGGAGAAGCGAACTGAACATGACGGCCTCCTCCCCCGCGAACGACCCGATGATCCGCGTCACGGGCGCTCGGGAACACAATTTGAAGGACCTCAACGTCCACATTCCCCGCAACCAATTGGTGGTCATCACCGGCGTCAGTGGAAGCGGGAAGTCGTCGCTGGCCTTCGATACGTTGTATGCGGAGGGGCAGCGGCGGTACTTGGAGACGTTTTCGGCGTATGCGCGCCAGTTCATCGGCGGGTTGGAGCGGCCGGATGTGGAGGGCATCACCGGCCTGAGTCCCGTCATCAGCATCGAACAGAAGACCATATCGCGGAACCCGCGCTCCACCGTGGGCACCATCACCGAGGTGCACGATTTCTTGCGGCTGGCGTATGCGCGGGCGGCCGATGCGTTTTCGTTGGAGACCGGCGAGCCCATGGTGCGGTTCACGGATGAGCAGATTTTGGCCAAGCTCCTCGAGCTGCATCAAGGCCAAAAAATCCTGCTCCTCGCCCCCCTCGTGCGCGGCCGCAAAGGCCACTACCGCGAGCTGTTCGACCAAATCATGCGCCAGGGTTTCCTGCGCGCCCGGGTCGATGGCGAGCTCGTGGAACTCGAACCGGGTTACCGCGTGGACCGCTACAAAATCCACGACATCGAAGTGGTGGTGGATCGGCTGGCGGTGCGGCTCGACGACGAGCAGCGCATCCTGCGAAGCATTCGGACGGCCCTCGGCATGGGCAAGGGCTCGATGGGTGTGATGGAGCACGGGGGCACCGAATTGCGCCACTTCAGCCGCAACTTGATGTGCCCAACCACGGGACTTGCCTATCCCGATCCGGAACCGAATTTGTTCTCGTTCAATTCGCCGTATGGCGCCTGCCCAACGTGCAACGGCTTGGGCACCATCACCGAAGCGGGGCGGGACCTCATCATCCCCGACGACACCAAAAGCATTCGGCAAGGCGGGATCGCGCCGCTCGGGGAACTCAAATCGAACCGCACGCTGTACATCCTTGAGGCCCTGCTTGAAGAAGCCGGGCACAGCTTGCGCACGCCGATCTGCGACCTCGGGGACGAACTCGTGGGACGCATGCTGTACGGCACGGATTCGCCGGTGAAGCTCGCCGATCGAGCGGGCGTCCGGGGCGAGCACGTTGCCTTCGACGGCATCGTCGCCACCATCGAACGCGCCGCAGGTCACACGTCATCGCGGCCGCTCAAGCGTTGGGCCGCCCAGTTCTTGCACAAGCAGACCTGCCCCACCTGCGAAGGCACGCGCCTCAAGGACATCAGCCGGCAGTTCCGCCTCAACGGCAAGCACATCGGGGAACTCGCGGCCATGTCGCTCAGCGACCTTCAAGCGTGGTTCGAGGGCATCGAGGACGGGTTGAGTGAGCGCGCCCAAACCATCCTGCGCGAACCGTTGAAGGAAATCCGGGCGCGCCTCGGGTTCCTGAACGACGTCGGTTTGGGGTACTTGTCGCTGGACCGGAGCGCGCGCAGTTTGTCGGGCGGGGAAGCGCAGCGCATTCGCTTGGCGACCCAAATCGGCAGCAAACTCACCGAGGTGCTGTACATCCTGGACGAACCCAGCATCGGCCTGCACCAGCGGGACAACCGCCGGCTCATCCGCAGCCTGCAGGCCCTCCGCGACGCCGGCAACACCGTCATTGTCGTCGAGCACGACGAGGAGATGATGCTCAGCGCGGATCACCTCATCGACATCGGCCCCGGGGCGGGCGTTCACGGGGGACAAATCGTGGCAGAGGGCGACCCGAAGGTGCACTTGGCAGCGGGGTCGTTGACGGCGGATTATTTGGTGGGCAAGGAACGGATTGTTTGGCCAGAAAAACGGCGCAAAGGCAATGGGCACTCCTTGAAACTCAACGGGGCAACGGGCAACAACCTGAAAAACGTCAGCGTGACCATCCCCCTCGGTACGCTCACCTGCATCAGCGGCGTCTCGGGAAGCGGCAAAAGCTCACTCATCAACCAAACCCTCTACCCCGCCCTGCACAACCACTATTACGAAGCCACGCAGCAACCGCTGCCGTTCAAATCGCTCAATGGCCTCGAGCACATCGACAAGGTCATCGCCATCGACCAAACTCCCATCGGGCGCACGCCGCGTTCGAACCCCGCCACGTACACCGGCATCTTCAGCGAAATCCGGAACCTGTTCACGAAGCTGCCCGAAGCCGCAATCCGCGGGTACAAGCCCGGGCGCTTCAGCTTCAACGTGAGCGGTGGGCGGTGCGAGGACTGCAAGGGCGCGGGATTGCGGACCGTCGAAATGAATTTCTTGCCGGATGTGCTCGTGGAATGCGAAACCTGCCACGGACGCCGGTACAACCGGGAGACGCTCGAGGTGCGCTACCGCGGCAAGTCCATCGCGGACGTGCTGTCGATGACGGTGGATGAGGCGGTGGAGTTCTTTGCGGCGTTCCCGAAGATTTCGCGCATCACGAAGACGCTCCAGGACGTGGGGCTTGGATACATCACGTTGGGCCAGCAGAGCCCGACCCTCAGTGGTGGGGAGGCGCAGCGCGTGAAGCTGGCCACGGAATTGGCCCGGGTCAGCACGGGATCCACGTTTTATGTGCTCGACGAACCGACGACGGGGTTGCATTTTCAGGACATCCGCATGCTCATCGACGTGTTGCAGCGTTTGGTGGAACAGGGCAATACGGTGGTGGTCATCGAACACAACTTGGACGTGCTGAAGGTGGCGGATCACCTCATCGACGTGGGGCCGGAGGGCGGTGCGGCCGGCGGCACCATCGTGGCTAAAGGAACGCCCGAACACGTAGCGCGCTCAAAAGAAAGCCGAACTGCGCCGTATATTGCTCGGGCCTTGTCCGGCAAATCGCCGGTGGAGTTGGCGGAAGATTTGGCATGAAGCCCTTCCCAGGCAGCGAGGCGAAAACGCAACATCATGGCAAAACCATTCAAACAACGCGACTGGAACGAGAGCAAGACGAACGACGCTTGGTCCATCTTTAAAATCATGGGGGAATTCGTGGAAGGGTTTGAGACCCTGCAGCGGATCGGGCCGTGCATCTCCATCTACGGAAGCGCGCGGATGAAGGAGGATTCACCGGTGTACAACGCGTCGCGTGCGGTGGGACGGGCGCTTGCCGAGCGTGGCTACGGCGTCATCACGGGGGGCGGCCCCGGCGTCATGGAAGCGGGCAACCGCGGCGCGCATGACATGGGCGGCACGTCCGTCGGCTTGAACATTGAACTCCCGTTCGAACAACACAACAACCCGTACATCGACCGCGACAAGAGCATCGATTTCGACTACTTCTTCGTCCGCAAGGTCATGTTCGTGAAGTACAGCCAGGGCTTCGTGGTGATGCCCGGTGGCTTCGGCACCCTCGATGAGTTGTTCGAGGCCTTGACGCTTGTGCAGACGAAGAAGGTGGACCCGGTGCCCATCATGTTGTACGATTCGTCGTTTTGGGCAGGCCTCATGGACTGGATTCGCAAGACGTTGTGGGAGGATTACCGCACGATTTCGGAGCACGATCCGGAGTTGTTGCACTTGGTGGATTCGCCCGAGGAGGTGGTGAAAGTCCTCGACGACTACTATGCCAAATCCCTCCTCCGCCCGAATTTCTGACGTGGCCTTTCCGTCAGTTTGACCCGTCCTTCCCGCTGGCCTGACATCCTGTCGCATCCGTGTCAGGATTTGAGGCGTGGCGCGGTCCTTGCCTCGTCGCGGTCGTTCAATCGAAACCACGATGCAAAAAGGAACCATCAACGTACAGACGGAAAACATCTTTCCGATCATCAAGAAGTTTCTCTACAGCGATCACGAGATCTTCTTGAGGGAACTTGTCTCCAACGCAGTCGACGCCACGCAAAAGCGTCGGACGCTGGCCAAACTCGGTGAAATCCCTGCCATCGAAGGCCATCCGCAAGTTGAAGTCGTCATCGACGAAGCAGCAAAGACCTTGACCATCAAGGACCGCGGAATCGGCATGACGGGCGAGGAAATCGAGAAGTACATCAACCAAATCGCGTTCTCGGGCGCGACCGAATTCCTCGACAAATACCAAGGCGAAGAGGCGAAGACCGCCATCATCGGCCACTTCGGCCTCGGTTTCTATTCGGCGTTCATGGTGTCTGAGCGGGTGGACATCATCAGCTTGAGCCAGCGGGAAGGCAGCGAAGCGGTCAAGTGGAGCTGCGACGGTTCGCCGGAGTTCACGTTGGAGCCCGCGTCGCGCGAGGAGGCCGGAACCGACATCGTCTTGCACATCCACGAGGACTCGAAGGAATTCCTCGAGGAGGATCGGATTGCTGGCATTCTGAACAAATACTGCAAGTTCATGCCGGAGGAAATCGTGTTTGGCACGAAGACCATCCAGCAGGACGATCCCAGCGGCGAAAAGGACGAGGACGACAACGTGAAGCAAGTGGACGTGGAAGTGCCTCACGTCATCAACAAGACCACGCCACTTTGGTCGCGCACGCCAGCGGACCTGACGGACGAGGATTACGCGGAATTCTACCGCGACCTCTACCCGATGAACTTCGAGGACCCGCTGTTCCACATCCACCTCAACGTGGACTACCCCTTCAACCTGACGGGCATCCTGTACTTCCCGCAGCTGAAGAAGGAAATGGAGTTGCGCCGGGACAAAATCCATTTGTACTCGAACCAGGTCTTCATCACCGACAACGTCGAGAACATCGTCCCGGACTTCTTGACCTTGCTGCACGGGGTCATCGACTCGCCGGACATCCCGCTCAACGTCTCCCGCTCCTACCTCCAAGAGGATGCGAACGTGAAAAAGATTTCGAGCCACATTTCGAAAAAAGTAGCCGACAAGTTGGCGAGCATGTTCAAGCAGGACCGCGAAGCGTTCGCCACGCAATGGGACGATTTGCGCATCTTCATCGAATACGGCCAACTCACGGACGACAAGTTCATGGAGCGCTCGAAGAAGTTCCTCCTCTTCAAGGACACCACCGGCGCGTGCCACACGTATGAAGAGCTCATCGCGGCCGTAGGCGAAGTGCAAAAGAATAAAAACGGCAAGATCATTCTCCCTTACACCTCTGACGCCAAAGCCCAGCACGGCTTCGTGCAACCCGCCATTGAGCGCGGCTACAAGGTGCTCGTGATGGAAGGTCCCTTGGCGGCTCACGTGTTGCAAAAGCTCGAGCAGGAGTTCTCCGACATCCAATTCAAGCGCGTGGACTCCGATGTGGTCGACGCGTTGATCGAGCAGGATGAAACTTCGACCAGCGCCCTGAACGAAGAGCAGGAAAACGCGTTGAAGCCCATCATTGAGGGCGCGTTTCCGAACGACCAGTACAAGGTCAAGTTCGTGCCGATGTCGCCCACAGCTGCTCCCATCACCATCACCCGAAGCGAGTTCATGCGCCGGATGAAGGAGCAGCAAGCCGTCGGTGGCGGTGGCTTCCAAATGTTCGGTTCGCTGCCCGACAGCTACGACGTCGCCATCAACGCGAACCACCCGCTCGCTCAAAAACTGCTCCATGCGAGCGAGGAAAGCGAGAAGTCGCGGATTGCCAAGCGGGCAGTTGACCTCGCGCGCTTGTCGCAAGGCCTCCTCGACGGAGAGGAGCTGACCGCCTTCATCGCTTCCGGCTACGAAGAGCTGGCATGAGCAAGTACGGACCGTGGATCGGCGGGGCGCTCGGATGGGCGTTCGGCGGCCCCATCGGCGGCATCCTCGGATTCGCTTTTGGGAAGATTTTCAGTGAAATGGGTGGCGCCTCGGAGGCACCCCAAGCGCAGCATGCAAATCGCCGGGCCCAGCCCGGCGATTTCGCTGCCGCGCTCATCGTGCTCAGCGCCGCCGTGATGAAGGCGGATGACCGCGTGATGCGGTCGGAACTGGACTTCGTGAAGGAGTTTTTGGTGAAAAACTTTGGGCGGGCTCAGGCCGAGCAGCTCACTGCGTTGTTGCGCGATGTGTTGAAGCGGCCGTTTGCGTTGCGCGAAGTGGCGGAACAGGTCCGTTTCCACATGGAGCACCCGAAGCGTTTGCTGTTGCTCCAGTACCTCTATGGCATCGCGAAGGCCGATGGGCAAGTGCACACGAAGGAGGTCGAGGTGATTCGGCGCATTGCCACGTATTTGGGCATCAGCGACAAAGACCGCGCGAGCATCGAGGAACACTTTTACCGGCTCAAAGCCGACCCGTACACGGTCCTCGAAATCGCGCCCCAAGCCAGCGATGCGGAAGTGAAGAAGGCGTACCGCCGGCTTGCCGTGAAGTTCCACCCCGACAAGGTCGGTGATTTGGGCGAGGCGCACCGGGAAGCGGCGCAGGAGCAGTTCATCGCCGTGCAGGAGGCGTACGAGCAGATCAAGTCTGAGCGGGGGTTCAAGTGATTGCGTTACAACGCCTCTGAGGGCGGATTGGGGGGGCACGCACCGCACGGTTGAGGCGGAATGGTGCGATGGGAAACTCGTGGGCTTTGGTCGGTGAAGGGGGGCGGCGTAATTTGGCCTGAAATCTGCACACCATGCGCATCACTGCCCTCCTGCTCGTCGCGATGATTGCCGCGGCGCTTCCCACCGAAAGCCACGCCCAACGACGCAAGCGCCCCAGCGAAACCACCGAAAACGCGTCCACCAAAGGGGACAAGAAAGGCAAGAAGTCGATTGAAGACCTCACGGAAAACGCCATCGCGCATGCGGGCTTGTTCACCGTTTTTCAAGACACGCTGACGGGCAAGTCGCACCTGCTTGTGCCGGATTCCATGCTCGGGCGGGAATTCATTTACTTCTCGCAAGTGAGCGATGGGGTGTCCGAGTCGGGCTTGACGCGGGGGAGTTACCGGGGATCGAAGATCATCCGCTTCGAGCGCCATTTCGATCGCATCGAGGTGCACGCCGCGAACACGTCCTACTACTTCGACGAAGCGTCGCCCTTGAGCCGGGCGGCTGAGGCCAATTTGAACACCCCGGTTTTGGCCAGCATCTCCATCGACGCCGAAGACCCCGAACGCGGATGCCTCATCAGCGGCGACGAACTGTTCCTCACCGAGCACATGCAAGCGGTGAAACCTCCGCAAGAAAGCAAAAGCGTGCTGGGCAAACTCAACGACGACAAATCGAAGATCACCGCCATCATCAACTACCCGGAAAACACCGAACTCGAGGTGGAATACGTGTACGATAACCCCAAACCGGCTGCCGGGGGTGCCGCCGTGGTGGACGGGCGGGTGATTTCCGTGAAGTACCGCCATGCCCTCATCGAGGTGCCTGAGCCGGGATTTGTGCCACGCCGGGAGGATGAACGCGTGGGGTATTTCACCACCCGGATTGACGACATGACGACCGACGATCCCATTCCTTGGGCCGACGTCATTCACCGGTGGCGATTGGAGAAGCAAGATCCGAATGCAGCGGTTTCGGATGTGGTGGAGCCCATTGTTTGGTGGATGGAGAACACCACGCCACTGGAATACCGGGACATCATCCGCACCGGGGTGGAAAAGTGGAACCAAGCGTTTGAGGCCGTTGGTTTGCGGAACGCGGTGGAGGTGCGCATGCAACCGGACACGGCCACGTGGGACGCCGGGGACATCCGCTACAACGTGTTGCGGTGGACTTCTTCGCCGCGCCCTCAGTATTCTGGGTATGGCCCGAGCTTCGTGAACCCGCGAACGGGCGAAATCCTCGGGGCGGACATCATGTTGGAATGGGGCGGCATGGTCGGACGGCTTTGGCGCGCGGAGGTGTTCGAATCTGCAGGCATGATGGAGGACGAGCCGGACAGCCGGGCGGCGTTTGCCGAATGGATGCACCGGTGCGATGCGGGAGCGGCGCAGGCGCAGCAGACCTTGCTCGGAGCGGCCGTCTTGCGGGCGTCCGGGTTGAGCGATGAATTGAAGGAACAGTTTACGCGGGAGACCCTGCATCGGTTGGTCTTGCACGAAGTGGGGCACACGTTGGGGTTGAGCCACAACATGGCGGGCACCACCTTGCATTCTTTCGATGAATTGATGGACCCCGAAGTGGTGATGCAGTCCGGATTGAGCAACAGCGTGATGGATTATCCGGCAATTCACTTCACGGGCGATCCCGCGACGCATTCGAAATTCTACGACGATGAACCGGGGCCCTATGACCGGTGGGCCATCGCGTACGGCTACATGCCGGACGAATCAGCGTTGCCCGAACTGCTGAAGCGGTCCACGGATCCGACGCTGCGATTTGGCAACGACGCCGATGACATGCGGCGGCCAGGCGGGGGCATGAACCCCGACGTGAACATTTACGACCTGTCGAGCGACCCGGTGGCGTATGCTGCGGCGCGGTGTGATTTGGTCCGTGAGTTGCTGCCTAAGTTGCCCGAGGAATACGCGGGCGAAGAAGCGGAGAACCACGCGCTCGTTCGCAAGGCGTTCTTGACTTTGACTGCGGAATATGCCACGCAATTGGGCATCATGTCACGCCAAATCGGAGGCGTCCGCTACCACCGCGCCCGCCCCGACCAACTCGACGCTCCTCCCCTGACGCCCGTTGCTGCGGCCGACCAACGGGCGGCATTGCGAGCCCTTTCGACCTACGCGTTCGCTCCGAGCGCATTCGATGCCGAAGCGTCCGTCTACGCTTACTTGCAAGACCAGCGGCGCGGATTCGGATACTTCCGCGAAGCCGAGGACCCGAAAATCCACGCCCGCGTGCTCGCAACCCAAAAGCGCGTCCTGGACCACCTCCTGCACCCGGTCGTCTTGCAACGAATCATCGACGCGAGCGCTTACGGCAACGAATATGCCCTCGATGCGTACATGACCGAACTCACGGATGCGGTGTTCGCCGCGGATTTGAACGGCAGCGTGAACACGTTTCGCCAACAGCTGCAGTTGGAGTACACGAAGCGGCTTGCACGCGCCTATGCCGATGAAAAAAATCCGAATCCCATTGCACAATCGATGATGTTCGCCACGTTGATGAACATCCGGAAGCAACTGAAGGCTGCAACGCGAGGCGACGGCCTGACCGCCGCCCATCGGGCACACGTGGTGCATCTGATTGACCTTGCATTGGAACCATGACGCAAAAAGAATGGAGCGTCGGCCGTTGCCAACACTCCATTACGATTCACAACTAGGTCCTCCATGAACTTGTCGTTCACTGACCCAAATGCTAAAGTAATTCAAGGCTCCCCGATTCGCAACAATAATTCGACAAATCAATTTATAAAACCGACAGAAACTGTTTTCAAACTGACCTAAGCTTTAATGCGCAACGTAAAACAAACACAGTCCATGACGCCCATTGATTTGGTTCACAACCGGTTGATTCGGTTTCGCTTGGTGCTGTTTGCGGTCTGCACAATTGGGAGCTTCGGGGTTCGCTGCCAACCCGATTTGAGCCGTTGGGTTCAACTCGTCGACCAGCGGGCGGAGTACCCCGACTTTGCGGAATTTGCCGAACGCCATCCCGAGGCGTTTGAAGCAGGTGCGGTTCCGCATTTGGCCCGTGAAATTGGAGAACTCGATGCCCTCGAAAGCCGCCTGCTTGAGTGGGAAAACCTGCCTGCTCTTGAGGACGAGGCGGTGCAAGCGCTCCTCGCGAATGGGATGCACCGGTGGCAGATCGTCGCAGCGCTCGCTGACTTGTACCTGCCGGAGATTCAGCCCGTGGTGGAGGCCGCGGGGTTGCCGCGTTCGTTTGCTTGGCTGCCCGCGCTGTTGACCGGATTCGATTACGCCTATGAAGGGCCGGGGGACCGTGCAGGGTTGTGGGCGTTGGATTGGCCTTCAGCCCAAATCCTCCTCGACTTCACCGATCCCGGCACCGACCCTCGGATGTACGTGAACCAATGCACGGAGGCCGCTGTGACTCAACTGGCCGTGCTCGCCGAGCGGTTCCCCGGTGAGCCGCACCGGGTGCTGGTGGCCTATGTGAAGGGCCCGGGCTTCGCACGCAACTGGGGAGGCCTGCCCGGTGAGGATGCCGGATTGGATGAGTGGCTCACGCTGTACCGGGTGGTGGCGCGGCTCTGGGAGAACTTGGAGCGGGACCGCACCACGGTCGCATGGGTGAAGGACTTTTCGACGTGGGAGCGCGTGCCGTGTCCGGGGCCGGTGGATCGCGTGGCCTTGGTGGAATGGGCAGGCATGGACCGCAGGGCTCAGCGCACGTACTTGCCTTGGTGGACGGGAGCGGAGCTCGACTGTGGCGCATGGGAGGCCGCGGAAGTGCGGTTGCCTTCGGATTTGGCCCAGCGACTCGCGGACGTCGACTGGAGCACTTGGACGCCGCACACCTTCAGCGATTACAGCCAATCCTCTACGACCGTCCACCGCGTGCGAAGCGGCGACGTGCTCGGGCTCATCGCCCGCCGCTACGGGGTCACGGTCCGCGAAATCAAGGAATGGAACGGGCTCAATAACGACCTCATCCGCGTCGGTCAAACCCTTGAAATTCGAGGGGTCATCGACTCCGCACAAGCCCCAACCCCTGGCCCCGCATCCCGTCGGTACACCATCCACACCGTCGAGCCGGGCCAAACCCTTTGGAGCATCAGCCGCATGTACCCCGGAACCAGCGTCGATGCCATCCTCGAACTCAACCCCGATGCCGAGCCCTTGCTTGCCGGTTCCACCCTGCGCATCCCCCTTCCATGAGCGACGCGAACGCCCCCCACGGCTTGGGCCGCACGTTGCTGTTCATTGCGATCGTCGCATCCGTGAGCGCCGTGGCCTCTTGGAACGGTTGGGCACTTCGCATTGGCGACACCACGGTGCTTTCCTTTCCGGAATGGGGCGAACACGAGGATTCCATGCGGGTGGTCGTTGCACCCGGGGACGTCGAGGCGCTGCTTGCCACCTACGAGGAAGAGCCGATGCCAGCGGATTCTCTGGAGGTGGACTCACTCGAGGTGGCGCCCCCCCTTCCTGAATTGGCGGCTTGGCTCACCCAAACGCAAGCCGCAGCTGCACTGACCGGGGATTCGGTGGAGGCGCTCCGCACGCTCAACGGCGCATGGGCAAAACGGCGGGCAGCAGGCACCTGGAAGCCCGAGGCCCTTCATCCCAACCTGCACTTTCGAGGGGATTCCACGGCATTCCAAGCGCTTTGGCGGTTCTTCGAGGCGGCGACTTCAGGAGGGAAAGCCACGCACGTCGTGCATTTCGGCGATTCCCAAATCGAAGGGGACCGCATCACGTCAGAACTCCGGCACGCCTTTCAACGGCGTTGGGGCGGCACCGGGCCTGGTTTGGTTTCTGCCGTGCCCCAAGCGCAGATGCCCGGATTTGTGCACGAAGCGGATGGGTGGCGGCGGTACGCCCTCTTCGGCAAACGCGACACCACCCTGGGGCACGAGCGCTACGGCCTGCTGGCCACGGTGGGCCGCTGGGAAGCCGGTGACGCGGCCGAATGGACCGACCCCATCGCGCTCCGCACCCGGAACATGGGCCATGCGCGCAACCGCATTTGGGAATCGCTGCACGTTTTGGCGGGGCCATTGGACCGGGACAGTTTGGCCGTCCAAATCCAATGCGATTCCACAACCTACGGCGCTTGGCTGAAGGGCAACAGCATTTCGAGCGCACTCCACGTCGCCCTCCCCCCTGCCTGCCGCGAGGTGCAGGTGCGCTTCGAGGCGCCCGGCCCCGACGTGAATGCGATTGGCTTCTATTCGGACACCGGGGTGGTCGTCCACAACGTCCCGATGCGCGGGAGCTCCGGCACCCTGTTCAGGAAGACGGATCGGGCGCATTGGACGGCGCAGGTGAAGGCGCTGAATCCGGGTTTGGTCCTGTTGCAATACGGCGGAAACACGGTGCCTTACGTGGAAGACGAGGCGGAGGCGCGGCAGTACGCGCGCTGGCTCGCGTCCCAAATTCAGCTGTTCAAAGCGACGCTCCCGGGCGTGCCCATCGTCCTCATCGGCCCCTCCGACATGTCCACGAAAGATGGCCTGAACTTCGTCACGTATCCCCTGTTGCCGGCCGTTCGCCAGGCGATGATGGCCATGGCTCGGGAGGAGCACGTGCTGTTTTGGGACCTCTTCGCGGTGATGGGAGGCCAAAATTCAATGCCCGCCTGGGTCGCAGCCGACCCCGCGCTGGCCGCCGCGGACCACATCCACTTCACGGGACGCGGAGCGCGCCGCGTCGGTGCGTTGCTCGGTGAGTCGTTCGAAGCGGAGTACCGATTGTGGACGGCCGCATTGACCACGCCGCCCTTGGTGGCGGATTCGTTGAACCCCGACTCGACGACCTCGCCATGACTCCACGAAGCCTGGGATTGATCGGCCTGATGATGTGCTTGGCGTTGCTGTCGAGTGAGCGCCCGCCAACGCGCTCATGGGATTGGAAACCGGGCCGATACGACACCCTCCTCCGCACGTTGCCTTTGCGGCCCCAAGCGCTGCAGTTTCCTGGTGGGCGCGCCACGTTTGACGCGGTGAACGAGCGGCTGGCGCAAGCCCTGCTCGACGGCACCGGCTCGCTGCGGGTGGTGCACGTGGGGGGCTCGCACGTGCAGGCCGGTTGGATGGGCGACCAAATCAGGCAACGGTGGCTGGATTTGGCCGGAACCACCTGCAGCCGAGGCCTCATCGCCCCCTATCGGATGGCGGGCACCAACACACCGCCCAAAGTCCGGACGGAATTCACGGGCAGCTGGAGCGGAAACCGCTGTTCGCGCAGTCGGCACCAAGGTCCCTTCGGTGGGACGGGACTGAGTGCAGTCACCTTCGATGAGTCGGCGACTTGGTGGCACGTGGCGGTGCGCTCGGATTCTTCCCGCTACTTCAGCGAGGTGGTGACCGTGCTCGGCGAGTCGAACGGACTGCGGCCGCGATGGGACGGACCGGAAACGGGCGTGAGCGTGGCGCCGTTGGAAGGCGCGACGGGGTGGCGCATGGCGTTCGACGCGCCGGTGGATACGCTGTTCCTCGGGTTGGAACCGGACTCGGGTGCGGTCGAAGGCCCGCGCTGGTTCCGCTTGCACGGCCTCGTCGCCGAATCACCGAGCTGCCCGTGCGAGGGGCTGGTGTACCACGAAATCGGAAACAACGGAGCGAGCACGGCCAGTGTGCTGCGCGGAGTCGGCGATGAAGCGTTCGCCCGGGATTGGCAGGCGCTGGCGCCGGATTTGGTCATCTTCGGAATCGGCATCAACGACGCGCACGGGCCCGCGGAACGCTTCGACGCGGATGCCTTTGTCCAGCGGTACGACAGCCTCGTGGGGGCCATTCAGGCCGTGGCTCCGGAAACTGCCTTCCTGTACCTCACGAACACCGACAGCTACTACGGTCGGCGGCCCAACCCCTCCGCGCTCGCGGTGCGCGAAGCCATGTTCAGCTTGGCGAAGCGGCAGGGCGCTGCGGTGTTCGATCTCTTCGATGCGATGGGCGGTTTGGGGTCCGTCCAAGTGTGGGAAGACGCCGGCTTCGCCCGTTCTGATCGGATTCACTTCACCCGGGACGGCTACCGCGTGTTGGCGGATTTGTACTGGGACGCGTTGCTCGATTCGTGGACCGAATCGGACGCCGTGGAGCGCCGCCGCGTCCGCATTCAATCGCCCGATCGCACCCAACCGACTGACTCGTTGACATGGAAATCCTGAACGACTTGATGGACTGGTTCGCCTTCAATCCGGAGGCGCCGTTGACGTTCACCCGCGTGAGCTTTTGGGTATTCCTCGGGGCCGTCATCGCGGGGTTCGCCCTGCTGGAGAAGCGAGTGGCCATGCGGAATGCCTTCCTGTTTGCGGTCAGCCTCTTGTTTTACTGGAAAACCAGCGGGTGGTTCTTCCTGATTTTGCTTTTTTCCACGGGGAGCGATTGGTGGATTGGGCAACGCATCGGGCGGGCGCAAGGTGCGGGGCGCAAGGGGTGGCTGGCGCTGAGTTTGGTCATCAACCTGCTCGTGCTCTTCTATTTCAAGTACGCCTACTTTTTCGCTGACAGCCTGAATCCGCTGCTGGGCACGCATTGGCAGCCTTCGAATGCCTTCGGTGAGTTGGCAAATGCAGCGCTGGGCACGTCGTTTCGCGTGGACCGCATTTTGCTCCCGGTGGGCATCAGTTTTTACACCTTCCAAACCATGTCCTACGCCATCGACGTGTACCGGAAGGAGATCGAGCCCGTGCGCAATCCGCTGGACTTCGGCTTTTACGTCAGCTTCTTCCCGCAATTGGTGGCCGGCCCCATCGTGCGGGCACGCGATTTCATTCCGCAGCTGTACCAGCCGTATGCGCTAACGCGGGCGGGTTTTGGGATGGGGCTTTTTTGGATCCTCAACGGCCTTGTAAAGAAGGTATGGCTGGCGGATTACCTCGCTGTGAACCTGGTGGACCGGGTGTTTTCCCGGCCCGAGGCGTATTCCGGGTTCGAGAACTTGCTGGGCCTGTATGCCTACAGTTTGCAGGTGTATGCGGATTTCAGCGGGTACACGGACATGGCAATCGGGGTGGCGATTTGGCTGGGCTTCCGTTTGCCCCAAAACTTCAACGCGCCCTACAAGGCGCGCAACGTGGGCGAGTTCTGGAAACGCTGGCACATGAGTTTGTCCACCTGGTTGAAGGACTACCTCTACATCCCGATGGGGGGCAACCGGAGCGGCTCGCTGTTCACGGCCATCACCTCGGGCTTCATCCTGCTGTTCTTCGCGCTGTTGGTGCCCGATCCCGGGGTGCTGCTCGTGGTGGCCGGTGTGCTGTGCCTCGTCATCGGCGCCGCCCTGTGGTTTCCGCGGTTCAAACGGTGGGGCATCACGAACATCAACGTCATGCTGACGATGCTCATCGGCGGGTTGTGGCACGGCGCCAGCTGGAATTTTGTGCTGTGGGGAGGACTCAATGGCCTCGGCATCGTCGTTTACAAACTGTGGCGCAAGGTGAGCCCGTGGGAAGGCAACGACCGGTGGTGGAAGCCGGTGGTGGGCGGTCTGGTGACGTTTCACTTCATCACCGCAACTCGGATTTGGTTCCGCTCAGGCAGCAAGACCACGTGGGAAACGCTCGGCGAAGGGCACAACCTGCTGACGGAGTGGTTCACGGCCAACGCCATAATCGCCCAACTCGGGCGCATTGCGGAAAGTCCCTTCCTGGAAATCATCCGAGGCTACGCGCCGCTCATCGCCCTGATGGCCCTCGGCTACGCCATTCACCTCCTGCCGGACGCATGGAAGGAGCGCTATCGGAAAGGATTCAGCGAGGCGCCGCTCCCGGTCCAAATCCTCGCAACGGTGCTCGGCATCAGCGTGGCCTGGGGGGCCATGCAAGCCGGTATGCAGCCGTTCATTTACTTCCAGTTCTGAGGTTGACCGCTCAATCTGCGGGCTCAACCTCCACCCATTCGGTGTCTCCGTAGGCGCTGCACTGCGCGTGGCGCGTGCCACAGCTGGTCAACAGCACGGCGAAAAACAAGGTACCCAATGCGGCGATGATGAACCGCTGAAGGTTCGTGTGGTCAAGTGGACGGGAGGTCATGGCGCAAGTCAAATGATCTGGTGTGGTTTCAGAAACGAGCGAACGCCCAATTTAGTGCATCCTGCCCTTCGAATTACCTTTGCGGCAGAATTCGCCCCCATGACCCCTCCCCCTTCCCAACGCCGAACCGTCGCCCTGACCTTGGCGACCCTGCTCTGCTTGCACGGTGTGTTTTTTTTTAACCACTTGGTTTCGTGGCCGTTGCCGGTGTGGTTGCAGCAGCTTGATGCGGGATTGGCGAGCCAGCGGGCGGTGCTGATGATCCTGGAGGGCATCGCAGCGGCGGTGTTGTTCGTGGACCTCATCACGCGGTTTGATGAATTGGACCCGCGGGTGCGGCCGCTGCATGTGCTGCTCGTCGCGTTGGGGGTCATCGGGGTGTTGGCCCAAATCTTCGTCTTCTTCCTCGACTCCGCCCTCTCCCTCGCCTGACTCAGTCCAGCTGGTACTGGTAGTCCCCGTCGTCCAAGCGATCCGGCAACGTGACGAAGAGGCGGAATCGCTGCTTGACGTATTGAATGAACTCGTACTGGGACCAGGTTTGGAGCATCACATCCCCGGGATCGCAAAACGCGATGAAGGCATCAAACTCCTCCGGCTCCAAGTCGATGATTTCGTAGTCGACGTACTTGATGAACAGCTCGAGGAGCAGGGCCCGGCGTCGGTCGTCGTTCTCCAAACGCGCCACCTCCCGCTTTGAGCGTTCGTCGCGGTTGAGCATTTGGTATAAGAACGTGATGGGACTGCTCAAGGCATCGACGGAAGACACGCGATAATCCGCCTCATCGTAGCCCAACGCCTTGATGTCATTCAGGATCTCCCGGAGCTCCCGCGGCGCGACCACCTCGGCAATGCCCACGTTCACCTGCAACCGGTGCAAGGCAATGTCCACGTTGATCGACGCCGAATCGAACGGCACCACCCAATTCCGCGTATGGAACCCGATTGCCCCCACCGCCAAGGTGTCCCCCGGCGTGGCCGCCAGCACGAACTCCCCCATGGCATCGACGATGAGCCCTCCCCCATTGCCGTTCCGATTCACGACCATCGCGGCGGGCACATAACGTCCGCGCTCATCCGTCACGGAGCCGGAAACGAACACGCGATCAGGCTGCTGCGCCTGCGTGGTCAAGGGCATCCCCACGAGCATCCCCCACAAAAACTTCCGGAAAACTGGTCGCATCAGGTCGAAAGTTACGGATTGAAAAATGCTAATTTCGAGGCATGCCGCCAACATCTGCCAATTCCTCGAAGCGCGATGCCGCACGCCACCGCGCCGCGGAGCGCATCCGGCGTGCCACGGCTCACCGGCAACCGCCGGACGAGTGGGCACAGGAGTTGGTCGGCGGGGATCGGGACGCCCTGTCCCGGGCCATCACGTTGGTGGAAAGCCGTTCACTTGCGGACCGCCCCGCCGCGGAAGCCTTGCTCGAGTCGGTGGGGCGCTTGGAAGTGGGGGCCCGTGCCGTGCGGGTGGGCATCACCGGCATTCCGGGCGTGGGCAAGAGCACATTCATCGAGCGCTTTGGCCAAACCCTGATCCAAGCCGGCCACCGGGTCGCCGTCTTGGCGGTCGACCCCTCGAGCCAGCGATCGCACGGCAGCCTCCTCGGAGACAAAACCCGGATGGAGCAGCTGGTGCGTCACCCCCATGCCTTTGTTCGCCCCAGCCCCGCCGCGGATGCCCTTGGAGGCGTCAACCGCGCGACCTCGGAAGCCATCGCCCTGTGCGAAGCCGCCGGCTACGACCGGATCTTGGTCGAAACGGTGGGTGTCGGGCAGTCGGAAACCGCCGTTCGGGAAATGACCGACATCTTCCTGTTGTTGCTCATCAGCGGGGCGGGCGATGACTTGCAAGGCATCAAGCGCGGCATCATGGAGATGGCCGATGCCGTCGTCGTGAACAAGGCCGATGGAGCTGGGATCGAGGCGGCGCGCCGGACGGCCCAAGAATGCGCCTCCGCTCTGCATTTGCTTCCTCCGGCACCCCACGGCAGCCCCGTCGAAGTGTTCACGGCGAGCGGTTTGGAAGGGCAAGGATTGGAGGCGGTAGCCGCGCATTTGGCCCACCTTGAACGCACTTGGATTGCTTCCGGATGGTGGGCGCAGCAGCGGACGGCACAGCGCATGGAACGCTTCGAGCGGCAAGTCAGGGAGCGGCTGCTGGACCGCGCGATCAACAAAGCCGAATTGAAGGCGTTATGGGAACGCTTACAAACTCAGGTAGCACACGGGCAAATTTCACCCTATTCTGCAGCGAACCTCTTCGTGAATAACGTAGATTCGTCTATATGAATTTGAGTTTCGTCTTGTTTTCGGCTCACTTGTGCGCGGGAAGTGCAGCGGCGGCAATGGTGTGGGGGGTGCCCCTTGAATTGCTCCAAGTCTGGCGGTTGCATCCTGGGCGCACGGCGGTCGTTTGGGCGATGGGGCTCGCGGCCATCATCGCGCTTCCAACGCCATGGGGTGCGGGCATGCTCGTCGCCTCGTTGCTCCACACGGTGGCGATGGCTCGTCGCAGTTTGGTGGGATTGAAGAAGTGGGGGCAACAAGACCCGGTGCGCACCTCTGAGCAGCAAGCGCGCCTGATGGACCTGCGTGGACAGCTCGCTCGGTTGCACGAGCAAGAACGCATGGCCATTCGCATCCAACAGACCGAAACAGAGAAGAAAACCCTGGCGGATTCCTATCGCCGGTTCGACGCCATCCTCATGACCATTGAACAGCACCTCGCCCTGGGGGATACCGAGCGGGCTGAGCGGCTCATCACGTTGTTTGGCAAGCACTTGCGAGGGGTTCTGAACGAGGCGAGCAGTCCGTTCATCCGCTTGAACGACACGCTGGATGCGATTCGGAACTACCTGTCGCTGATGGAGGCGCTGACGGATGAGCGGCTGCTCATCGATTTGGACGATGGAATGATTGAACCTGAAAACGGGGTGCGCATGACGCGCAACCTGGAAATCACGCCCTGGGTGGAGGCCCAAACGTGGCCGCTGTTTGAATCAGCCGAGCGGATGACGGACGTGGCGGAACCTCACCTCATCACTGCCGACTTGGAAGGTGGTGAGGTCGTATTCCGACTGGACGATGGTCCCACCCTGCGGCTGAAGCTGATGGGGTCTGCGGCGAAACGCGCTTAGGCCAGGACGCGCTGCTGCAGAAAGGCCACCGCCTCATCCCGCGAAACGCGCACTTCATTCCGAGCCGCCATGTCCTTGAGGGTCACCGCATGTTCCGCTCGTTCCTCCTCTCCAGCGAACACCACGAAGGGGGCGTTCACGTCCACGGCGTACTTCAGCTGCTTTTTCAGCTTGGCGAGTTCGGGATACAAGACGGTGCGAATTCCCGCTTCGCGCAGGTCATCGACGAGTTGGAGGTCTGCGGCGGTGCCGGATTCGTCCATGCGAAGCACCAGGACATCGAATGCCACTTCTTGGCCTTCAGGAAACAAACCGAAGTGCTCGCAGACGTCGTAGATGCGATCCGCACCGAAGCTGATGCCCACCCCGCTCATGTCGGGCCATCCGAAAATGCCCGTCAAGTCGGCGTAGCGTCCGCCACCGCATATGCTGCCCACGGGAGCATCGGGAACGCGCACCTCGAAGATCGCCCCAGTGTAATAATTCAGGCCGCGGGCCAACGTGGGATCGAAGACGACGTGCGCCTGAGCGGACCGCCCGGCACACCAGTCCAGCAGCGTGCTCACGTCCCGCGCACCTTGAATGCCCGAATCCGAACCCGCGAGGAGCTCGGAAACGGCCGCCAACCGCTCCTTGTCGGATGCGAGGCTCGGCAAGCGCAGAACGTCCTGGACTCCCGAACGCACCGTTTCACCGAAGTCGCGGACGACGAGTTCGTCGTCCACGCCTTGCGGACCCACCTTATCGAGCTTGTCCATCGCCACCGTGAGATCGGTCAAGCGGTCGCTCACCCCCCACGTCTCTGCCATCCCCGCAAGGATGCGGCGGTCGTTGAGCACGATTTGGAATCCCGGCACCCCCAGTTCCGTCAAGACCTCCGTGAACAGTTGAATCAGATCGAATTCGCTGACCAGGCTGTCGGTCCCGATGATGTCCGCATCGCATTGCGTGAACTCTTGGTAGCGACCGCGGCCGGGGCGGTCACCGCGCCACACGGTTTGGATTTGATACCTCCGAAAGGGAAAGCTCAACTCGTTCCGCGACATGACCACAAACCGCGCAAACGGAACCGTCAGATCGTAGCGCAACGCCTTCTTGGCAATCGAGGGCGTCAAGGCCTTGCTGTTCCGCTCAGACAACGCCGACTCGTCCGCTTTCGCGAGGTAATCCCCGTTGTTCAAGATCCGGAAAATCAGCTGGTCGCCTTCCTCGCCGTACTTGCCCGTTAAAGTGGACAGGTTTTCCATCGCCGGCGTCTCCACAGGGGCCAATCCGTGCCGCTCGAACCCGCGCCGGATGGTGTTCAAAATCCAATTCCGGCGGGACATCACCACCGGACCAAAATCTCGTGTTCCCTTCGGAATGCTCGGCTTGTTCATGCCGCGAAATTACCGCTTGTTCCCCAATCGTTTTTGGATGAAGGTGAAAACCAACAACACCGCCAAGCCAAACCAAATCCACATCATGACCGTTTCATTTTCGAAGCCCGCAACGCGCGGAGTGCTAACTTCGTGAATTCCATGGAACGTTCGGAACTCCTCGCCGTTTTTTCTGGCCATTCGGGAGCGGTGTACGACGCCGCGTTTTGGGAAGCAACCGGTCGGTGGGTGACCGCAGCCGGTGACGGCGTGGTGGCCCAGTGGAATGGCGATGGGCAGGGAACCGCGCTGTGCCATCATTCCTCGCCGTTTTACAGCGTGGCCACTTTCGGGGATTGGTTGTTCGCCGGCAGCGCGTCGGGCGAGGTGATGGTGATGAACCGCGATGGGCGGCCTCCGCAGCGGGTGGAGGCGCATGCCCAGGGCGTTTTTGCGCTGGTTCCGACGGCGGATGGGTTGTGGTCGGGCGGAGGCGCAGGCCAAATCCGACCCTGGGCGTTCAACGGCGACCGCTGGCAACCCGGACCGGCTTTCCGCACGCCCGACGGCTCCAAAGTCCGCACCCTCCACCCCGCCACGGACGGGTGGCTCGTCGGCACGAGCGCGGGCTGGCTGGGCACGTTCACACCGTCCACCGGGTTCACTCGCTTCCGTGACGCTCCGGAAACCGGACATTACGGCGCGGTTCGAGCGCGAAACCGCGCCGCTTGGGTCGTCGCCGACGGGGACGGGCACCTGCGCGCTTACCGCGACGATGGCGAACTCGTCATCGCGTTCCCAGCGCACCAAGGCCCGGTGTACCGCATGGTGCAGGTCGGGGAAACGATTTGGACTGCCAGCCGCGACAAGTCCATCAAAGCTTGGAACGAACGCGACTTGACCTCTCTTGACAAGGTCAGCTTCCAAACCGGCGGCCACACCCGCTCCGTGAATGCGCTTGCTGCCGCTCAAACCCCGGAAGGCTGGCGACTCCTGACGGGAGGCGATGACCGGCGAGCGCGGCTGTTTGGGCTCACGGATTCGGGATGCCTCGCCACCAATCCACCGGCTCAGCGCCGCATGCCGTGAGCCAGGCGTTGGCTTGGCTGAACGGTCGGCTTCCGAAAAATCCTCGATGCGCCGAAAGCGGACTCGGATGCGGGGCGACGAACGTGCGGTGCTCCGGTCGGTGGACGCGTGACGCAAAAGCCGAAGCGGGCTTGCCCCACAGCAGGAACGCAACGGGCTGGGGTTGCGCGCACACCGCATCGACGATGGCGCCCGTGAGGGCTTCCCACCCCTGACCGCGGAACGCCCCGGCTTGCCCCAAGCGCACCGTCAAGGCGACGTTCAGTAGGAGCACGCCCTGGGCGACCCAACCGCTCAGCACGCCCGCACCTTCCGGCTGTTCCATCCAGCGCTCGGGCGGCACATCGGCCGCGAGTTCCTTGAGGATGTTTCGAAGGGAAGGCGGATGGGGTTGGCCATGCCGGACGGAGAAGGCCAAACCGTGTGCCTGCCCCACCCCGTGATACGGATCCTGACCGAGGATGACCACCCGAACGCGATCGAGCGGCAGCGCATCGAAGGCCGTGAAGACCTCACCGGGTGAAGGGACGACGTCGCTGTCGTGGTGGGCGGTTTCCCAGAGGGCTTGGATTTGGCCTGCATCATGCGGGGTCAATCCATCCCGGATGGCTTCCCACCAAGCGGCATCCAAAGCGGCTTTCCAATCGTTCACGCGCGTAAGTTAAGCAAGAACTCAGGCGATTCCATGCCAAACCACCCGCCGAGTGTTCACAATCTCCGAGGGAAAAAGAACGTTCAATTGAACGGGCGATTCCTTCGGGTTCCCCGATTCCAAAGGTACTTTTGCACCTTCAAGCCCCGCCCACGTGCAGCCAGCCGAACCCGCTCTCCTCCCCATGTCCGCTCAGGAAACCAAGCAGCTTTACCACTACCAAGAATCCGCCATCGAGAAGTTGATGGACCGGATGCGGAAATTCCCCGAACACTACAACCTGCTGTTCCAATTGCCTACCGGCGGCGGAAAAACCGTGATTTTCTCGGAGCTCACGCGCCGATTCATTGAGGAAACGGGCAAGAAGGTTCTGATTTTGACGCACCGCATTGAGTTGTGCGGCCAAACGAGTCGGATGCTCACCGAAATCGGCGTTCCGAACAAAATCATCAACAGCAAGGTCAAGGAACTCGAAGAGGACCACGATCACGTGTGCTTTGTGGCAATGGTGGAGACGCTCAACAACCGGTTGAACGACGAGCGCATTGAGTTTGAAGATTTGGGCTTGGTCATCATCGACGAGGCCCACTACAACAGCTTCCGCAAGCTCTTCGGGTACTTCGACGAGCAGATCATCCTCGGCGTGACCGCCACCCCGTTGAGCAGCAACATCAAGCTCCCCCTCAAGGACAATTACAACGAGCTCATCGTCGGCGAGTCCATTGCTGCGCTTGTGGAGCAGGGCTTCCTCGCTGAGGCCATCACCTATTCCTACGACGTGAATTTGCGCTCCTTGAAGGTGGGCATCAGCGGCGATTACACGGTGAGCAGCTCCGAGCGGTTGTACGGCAATTACCTGATGCAGGAGAAGTTGCTCTATGCTTATGAAGAGAAGGCGAAGGGGACCAAAACCCTGATCTTCAACAACGGGATCAACACCTCCAAGCAAGTCCAAGCCATGTTCCTCGAGGAAGGATACGAATGCATGCATTTGGACAACACCCACAGCGAAAAGGAGCGGGAGGAAATCCTGACCTGGTTCGAGAACAAACCGGACGCCATCCTGTCCTCGGTGAGCATTTTGACCACGGGATTCGATTCGCCTTCTGTGGAAACCATCATCTTGAATCGGGCCACGAAGTCGCTGACGTTGTATCACCAAATGATAGGGCGGGGGTCCCGCGTGTTGCCTCACAAGAAGCAATTCAACGTCATTGATTTGGGGAACAATGCGCGGCGGTTTGGGCTGTGGGACACGCACATCAATTGGGCGGAAATCTTCAAGGCACCGAATGCTTACATCGAAGGACTCTACTCGGACGAGGAAATCGAGGAGGAATTCGTTTACGAGTACGACGATGACGTGCTGAAGCGGCTCGAAGGCGGTCCTTCCGTGGAGTTCGACGTGGCCGAGGTCTACCTGGAAGTGACGCGGAACGGCGACCGTCCGAAGGTGGTCATCGACCGGAGCATTGAGCACCACGTTTCCATCATTCGGTACTTGTGCGAGGATTTTTGGGACGCCTCGGATTTTGTCAAGACGATTGAAGGGGACATCAACTTCCGGGTCCGGCAATACGCCAAATGCATCGCGAAGACCACCGAAAACTACAAGAATTGGCTGCAAGAGGACTACACGCGGAAGCTGATGAGCGCACTGCGCCAGGCCTTTGCTGGCGACGAATGAACGGGGCTTAAGCTACGTTCGTAAACTTTGGGCCGACGTTCGTGAAGTTCACCTTGGGGTGACCGGGGACGGATGTACTTTTCGGCCATGCCCGTTTCACAGGCTTTTTGGTCGCTCGAGTCCCTGCTTCAATTGGGATTCCTGGTGCTTGCCACCGCAGGTCTGGTTCTGTGGGTGATGCAGTGGCACCACGCGCGTCGGTTGCCCAAGCCTTTCCCCGGTTGGCTGCGGGTGTTGACGGCGGCCTTTGCGGTTTTTGCCCTGGGGAATTGGCTTTGGTCCATTGGGCATTCGGCAGGATGGATGCAGGCAGCCCCTTGGTTGCTGGGCTCATCTTTCGCAGCGCTCGTAGTGGTGTTGATGTTGCATCGCCGGGGCATGCAGCGCATTGTTTCTCAGACCATTCCGACGTCCGATGGGCGGTTCATTGAGGAGATCATCTTGGCCCAGAGTTTGGCCCAAATCCAGAAAAACAATGCCCTGCGGGAGACCCTGCGCAATGCCAAACGAGAGCACCTGCGTTCGCAAATGAACCCCCATTTCCTGTTCAACGTGCTGACGGGGATCCAACACTTGATCATGGAGGGGGAGACCGAGCGCGCATCGGACTTGTTCCGTCGGTTTCGGCACCTGCTCATGCAGGGATTCCTGACCGGGGAAAACAACACGGGCACGTTGGAGGAAGAACTCGAACACGTC
This sequence comes from uncultured Comamonadaceae bacterium, assembly GCA_964390365.1. Classification (GTDB taxonomy): domain Bacteria; phylum Bacteroidota; class Bacteroidia; order Flavobacteriales_D; family Sanyastnellaceae; genus JALQTD01. The sequence continues at coordinate 67,979 of CAYMHW010000002.1, forward strand.
GAAAGCTACCTCGAACTCGAAGCCGTCCGGGTGACACGCCCCATTGCGTGGACGCTCGATGTGCACCACGACGTGGATCCTGGAACGACTCCCTGCCCTTTGTTTCTGATTCAGCCGTTGGTGGAGAACGCCATTTGGCATGGGCTGGACGGAGGGCAGACAAAGGACCCGGCCATCCGGATTGCCATCCAGTGGGAAAAGGACGATGACCTCGTTATCCGGGTCGAGGACAACGGCAGGGGAATTTCGGAACCTTCCGAGCGCACCAAGCAACACACATCACGTGGGACCAGCATCGTACGGGAACGCCTTTCCCTGCTCCCTCAGGGCGGTGAACTGCTCGTGGAAAACCGATGGAGTCTCCCCATGGCTTCACCCGGTGCGGTGTCCACCATCCGCCTTTTCCAATGGCGGGACTACGCCTTGCAAGCCGCAGGCGCGTGATTCAGAAAGGCAAGCGCGGATCCGCAGCCGCATCCAGGCTCCCGCGAACGCCGGCTTCCCATCGCAACACCCCTGCCATCCCGATCATGGCCGCGTTGTCGGTGCAGTAAGCAAACGGGGGAACGTGGACCTCCCAGCCCAGTTGTGCTCGCCGCTGTTCAAGCGCTGCGCGCAGTCCTGAGTTTGCGCTCACGCCTCCGGCAATGGCCACTTCGCGAATGCCCGTGGCATCAACTGCGGCCTCCAACTTTTCCATGAGGATGCCAATGATCGCCGCTTGAACGGAAGCGCAGATGTCATGAAGCCGGCGGGTGACGAACTCGGGGTCTTGCTTCAGCTCGCGTTGAAGAAAATGGAGGATTTGGGTCTTCAGCCCGCTGAAGCTCATGTCGAGCCCTTCGATGCGGGGGTGGGTGAACGCAAACGCATCAGGGTTTCCCTCCTTCGCGTAGCGGTCCACGAGGGGGCCACCGGGATATGGTAGTCCCATCAATTTCGCCACCTTGTCGAACGCCTCGCCTGCCGCGTCGTCGCGGGTAGATCCAATAACTTCCAAGTTATTCGCACCGCGTACGACCACCAATTGCGTATGACCGCCAGATACCGTCAAGCACAAAAAGGGCAACCGAGGTGGGGGGCCAGGTTCCAGGAAATGCGCCAGCACATGGGCGTGCATGTGGTGAACCGGAACGGTGGGCAATCCCCGCGCCCAAGCCCAAGCCTTGGCAAACGAACTCCCGACCAGCAAGGAACCGAGCAAACCGGGGCCTTGGGTGTAGGCCACCGCATCGAGGTCCTGCGCCTCGATGCCGGCATCGCGCAAGGCCGCCTCCACCGTCGGAACCAAATGCGCTGCGTGAGCGCGGGAAGCCAACTCGGGCACCACCCCGCCGTACTGCGCGTGCACCTCTTGGTTGGCCACTCGGTTCGACAAGACCGAACGGTCCCGGACCACAGCCACACCCGTGTCGTCACATGAGGATTCGAAGGCGAGTACAATCGGCATGATTTTCGATTGAAGAAGGCCAAAGTTAGGCCCTGTTCTCGGGGAATCCCGTAATTTTTCACCGTGAAATCCTTTCGCCGCCGACTCCTCCATGTGCTCTTGGGATGGTTGCTGCTTGTGGCCGTGATTGCGGGCCTGTTGCACGTGCCTGCGGTCCAGCGGAAGGCGGTGCTTTCCGTCAGTTCATGGGCCGAGTCCGCCACGGGTTTGAATGTGGAACTCGAGGGCGTGCACTGGATTTGGTGGAAAGGCCAAATCCAATTCACCCGCCTGGCCATCAACGCCACCGACGGCACCCCGATCGGCGCCACCTCATCGCTCGGCTTGCGCGCGGCTTGGCCGCAGGATGGGGTTTGGACACTTCACGGAATCCAACTCCGAGGCGGGTTCTTGAACTTGGAATCCCTCGCGGACTGGAGCTCGAGCCGCCCGCCCTCCGATGGTCCTCCCCCTTCGATCGAAATCAAGCACCTTTCCGTCGAGGACTTCGAGGTGCTGCTGCCTGATTCCGTGCTCGGCGGAGGTCGCTTGCGGTGCCAAGTCCGCGCTCCGAACATCACCTACATTGGCGGCAACAGCGAACTGGTCCTCGAATCCGCCGACATCGATTGGGACTCCCAAGGGGAACGCCCGGCCGGACAAGTCGAATTGCGCAGCGTCCACCTCACCGCATCGTCCGACGAATTGAAAGCCGATTGGGCGTCCATTCGCGCTTTGGGTTGGCAGGTTTCCGGTTCCGGTTCGTGGGAGTTCAGCGACGTATTCCAATGGCCCGATGCCACCGTGAATTGGCAGTATGATCCGGCCGCCGGGCAGGCTTGGTGGGATGCGCTTCCGCTTGATTGGGGCCAGGCGTGGTGGGCCCTCGATTCCCATTCTGGCCAAATCCGATCCACCCCATCCACCCTCAGCATCCCCTCCGCCAAGCTCCCTGCTGGCCTCACCCTCGCGGCTCCCCTTTCAGCCCGCTGGGACTCGACCCCACTCCCCCTTGACATCGAAGGAGCCCTGCACCTCCCCTTGGACACGCTCATTCCTTGGCTCGAAGCCCGGTCGCCCGCTACCGCCGCCTCCCTTCCGCTCTTGGAATTGCGGGCCTGGCTTGGCGCACGCCCCGCCCTGCAATTCCAACTCCAACCCGACTTCACCGGCTTCCTGACCTTGCGCACGGCGGCTGATGCCCCGCGGATCGAACTCACAGCCCGGAACGGAGGGCGCGAAGCGGACCTGCGACTCGATGGCATCCGCCCTGCCCAATGGCAGGCCCCCGGCCCGTCGGCCTTGCAAATCACCGCTCACGTCACTTCCGATGCCCCCCTGCCCGAAGCTGTCGCCTTCGAGGTGGAAGCTGGCCTCGCACACAATGACCCCGAGTGGCCCCTCCAACGGTTTGCCGTGAATTGCAGCGTGGATGGGGAATCCCGTGCGTTGCGAGGCACCGCAACCTCGTCCGGCGAGCGCGATCCGTTCTCTGCCCGTTTCGAAGGCGAACTCGAAGAAGATCGCTGGGAATTCCGTTGGAACGGTGAATTGAGTGGGCTTCAATTCGCCTCGGACTGGACGCTGCACGGCGCCTGGTCGGGAGCCGTTCGGCGCGATGCCGCGCATTCCCTCCACAGCCGGCTCTCGCTCCGGAACCTCATCCTCCTCGATGGTGGCCGCCCCACTTCGTTTGAGCGCCTCGACCTCATCGGAGAATGGGATGGCGACTTCGTGGATGCGCGCTGGGAGTCGGATTTGGGGACCGGTGATGTCCGCGCCACCACGGACGCCGATGCCTGGCAATCGTGGTGGACCTGCTTGCAAGATCCCGCCTGCACCCTCGAAACCCCCGAATTTCACGCGGACCTCCAAATCCGACGCTTCGCCCCCATCGCCCTCCTCCTCGGACAACCGATTGAAGTAGCGGACGGCACCCGATTGGAAGCCGACAGCCGGAGCGATGGATTTCGCGTCTCCGGTTCGAGCGATCGGCTGGCGTTCGGCGAATGGAACGCCCTCGGCCTGTTCGTTCAAGCCGACAGCTGGAACCGTGACGTTTACGCCAACCTTGCCGCCGACTCCATTCGGCAAGGCGACGAGGTTCGCGCCCGAAACTGGACGATTGACCTGCACGGAGACACGCTGTTCGCTGCCGATGTGGAGTGGATGGGCTGGGGAGACGCCCCCACCCGCCTGCGCATCGAAGCCGCACCCAACGAGGAGGCGTGGAACTTCTCCCTTTATGAGGCGAGCGTTCCCTGGCTCGAGGAGCGACTTGAATTGGTCGATGTTCCAGCCGAATTGACCCTGACGCCGGGCACCCCGACGCGCTGGGACTTGGAAGGCTTGTCGTGGGGAACTTCGGGTGCACGCCTTGACATCGCTGGAAGCTTAGGCACCGACGGCTCCGACGGGGTGATCGTTGAAGCCACGCTGAACGCCTTGCCTAGTTGGAAGGGGTTGGATGGTTGGCCGGTGAACATGGATTCTGCGCGCATCACCTTGGAAGCGTGCGACCTGCTCGACCAACTGGAGTGGACGGCCTACGGAGAGGTGCTGGACGTGAAGTGGGGTGAAGCAGCAGTGGAGCGCTTGACGTGGCATGCGAACGGCGACCTGAATGAACTGAGCTGCTGGTGGGAAGCGGGAAGCGAAGCACAGGCCTTCTTCAAAGGCTCGGGCCGGGTGCCTTTGCTGGGCGATGCGGACGTGGACCTGAACTTGGTGATGGACGGGTTGCCGCTGGATTGGGTCAACCCACTGATGCCCCCGGGCACGGTGGAATTGAATGGGGGCCTGGACGGTTGGATCCGCTGGACCGGTCCGTGGGAGACGCCGCGGTTGGAAGGCACGCTGGCCACGGATGACGCGCTGGCCCGCATCGACTACCTCGGAGTGGCCATGAACCTGCAGGGTGTGGCCGACGTGCACCCGGATCACTTCGCCTTCGACCAATGGACGGTCAGCGATGATTTGGGCAATTCCGCCACGCTGACGGGCACCATTTTGCACCAAAACTTGGCCGACTGGAACTTCGACTTGAGCCTCGACGCCAACCGCAAGCCCCTCCACCTCCTCGAATTGACCCGCCAACAGAACGACCTGTTTTACGGGAGTGCGTTCGTCCGCGGGGACGCCAACGTTTCGGGTTACGCGAACAACCTCGTGGTGGAAGCGAGGTTGGAGTCGGAGCCAGGAACGCGGTTTGCTTTGCCCCTCGATGCCGCGAGCGACGCACGCTATGCCGATTTCATTTCGTTCAAGTCCCCCGAGCGAGAAGGCGAAGTGGAGGTGGAACAGGACCTTTCGAGGGTGCGGTTGGATTTGGCCTTGGACATCGACGAAGACGCCGAAGCCCGCATCATCTTCGATGAAAGCGTCGGAGATGAAATCACGGGCCGGACGAAAGGTGCGCTCAACCTCACCATCGACGACTTCGAGCGATTCAGCATGAACGGGCAGCTCGAAGTGGTGGAAGGGAGCTACTTGTTCACCCTCCAAAACGTCATCAACAAGCGCTTCACCGTGCTGCCCGGAGGGACGGTGACGTGGTTCGGCGATCCGTATGCAGCCGAGATCGACCTCGATGCGCGGTATGAGGTGCGGACTGGGCTGGACCCGCTGCTTCCGCTGGAAAACGAGCTGCCCGGGCGGTCAAAGGTGCAACTCGGAATGGGATTGAAGGGCAACCTGATGCGACCTGAAATCGCCTTCGGGGTGACCGTTCCCGAGGTGGACACCCGGATTCAGGCGCTCGTGGAGAGTGCCTTGATCAACGAGGAGGAGCTCAACCGCCAGGTGATGGGGTTGCTGGTGTTGCAGCAGTTTCTTTCGCCGGACCCGACGTCGGCCATCGGAACGACGGGGTTGCAGGAGAAGAGCACGGAGTTTTTGGCATCGCAGATTGGGTTTTGGCTTTCCCAAATGACCCGCGAAGTGAACGTGGGCTTGGACTATGGAACCAGCGCTGCGAGCGGAGAGCAGGCCCTCGCGGTCGCCTTGAGCGCACAACTGCTCGATGACCGCCTGCACGTGGAAGGCGCGGTCGGAACGGACCGCTTGTTCGGAGGCAGCACCCAAGACCTTCAGGTTCAAGACATTCGCATCCGCTACGACCTGCCTCCCGATGGGACCTTCCAAGTCACGGGATACACCACCTCCAATCCCATCATCACCGGTCAAGCCGGCAGCACCACACAAGGAGTTGGCCTGTTGATGCAATCGGAATTCAATTCCTTCAGCGAATTGTGGGGGCGCATTTGGCGACGGAAGGAGCAATCGGACTGATTCTGTGGTAATTTGGGGGCATGAAGCATTGGACGTCTGCCTTAGTGTGTGCCCTGCCCATGTGCGCTTTGGGCCAAATCACCCTCACCTCTTCTGACCTGCCGCAACCCGGTGTCTCGTATCCGCTCGTCGACATCGCTCCGCCGCTGCTGTCGGACCTCGAGGCCTCGGGCCCCAATGCCCAATGGGACTTCTCCACGCTCATCGACCTGAACGATGCGCCCCAATCCCCGCAACCGATGAATGCCGCCTCTGCGACGGCCCTCTTCGTGTTCAACAACCCGTTCAACTCGAGTTACCAATGCGATTTCTTCTTGCCGACTGAGTTGCCAGATCTCGGAGTGGACTTGAGCGGCATCATCCCCGTCGACGGCTTCAGCAATTTTTACAAGACCGACGGGGATGCGTACACGATTGCCGGGTTGGCGCTTGGCGCAGGGGGATTCGACGTGCCGGTCCCGTACACCGATCGCGACGAACTGTTCCCCCTCCCGCTGACCGCGGACGTGACGTTCTCGAGCACGAATGCGCTGTCGATGGACATTCCGGAAACCTTCGGCTACTGGTCGGATGGCACGCGCGATGTGGTCGTGGACGGATGGGGCACCTTGACCCTGCCCGACGGCGACCACGAGGTGTTGCGGGTTCGGACGGAAGTGTTCGCCCACGACAGCATCTTCATTCCCCAAATCGGCACGCCTTTCGCCTTCGACCGGACGCAAGTCATCTACCAGTGGTGGGGCCAAGGATACGGGTTCCCCCTGTTGGAGGTGACCTCGTTGTTCGGTGTTCCGGCAACGGCGCGGTACCTGAATTTGTCCACGGAACCGAGCGCCGTGACCGATTTGGATTCCGAGGCATTCACGGCCTACCCCAACCCCGCAGCGTGCTCCGCCCCAGTGCGCATCGATGCACCGCTCGGCGCGGTTGCGGAATGGTTCGATGTGCGCGGTCTGCGCGTGGCTCAAGAGGTCGTTCAGGGCACGACCATCGAGGCGCCCAACCAGCCGGGCGTTTACGTGCTTCGTTGTGGAACGGAGGCGGTTCGGTTTGTGGTTCGCTGAGCGACGGACCGTTTATTCTTCCAGCTCCTCGGCTCGCAATTCCGGGCCAAACGCGTCAATTTCGTGACCGAGGCGCTGCTCGTACCACGAGTCGAGGACCCAGGATTTGGCCACTTGAGGATTGCGGAACACCCGGAAAGGAATGGCCGGTCGGAACAACGCCCAGCGAATGCGGTCCCGCAACACTTGAATCGACGAAGGCACCACCACGGCTCGCGCGGGCACGTCCTCCATGGCCTCTTCAGAGCTGAGCCAAACCAGCGCCTCCTGATCCACCAACGCAATGGTCGATGGAATCAACACGAGCACCGGATTGTCAGCCTCGGGCAATAGCTCTCGGCGGGCGGCCTCGACGCGTTGCGCCTGAGCCAGGTCCAACACGACGTCCGGACGGTAGCGCACCACGAACAGTCCCATGGAGAGCTCAATGGTGGCCGCAGGCAGCTGGATTTGTAGGGTCGGTCGCATGGTTGTGAATGAAATCGCTTGCGCAATCACTCACAATAATAAGCGCTGAACGGATTCGCTGAGCAAAAATTCAGGCCAAATGTCAACTCCCCATTGATGAGTTCTTCCACCGAATCGGTCGTGTAACCGATGCCGTAAACGCCCTGTTGCCCGCGCGAAGCGAACAAGCCCAAACCGCCCGAAACGTTCGTGTAGGACGGGCGCTCTTGGATGATGCCCGTCACGGGGGACGTGATGTCGAGGTAGGTCGCGAGCTCGTCGTTGGCGATGGTGAGGACGAAGTCGAAGGCGCGCGCGATTTGGACTTGTTCATCCCAAACGCCCAGCACCCGCGTGATGTAGGGATCCACCTCCAGCCGCGAATTCATCAACCGATAAAACTGCTCCGCCTCCAACTCCAGCTGCATCGATTCTCCGCCATCGATGTCGTCGGTGGTCACCGAACCGATGTACCATTCGATGACGCGCTCCTGCTCCTGCTGCAGCACCGTGTGCTCCAAATCGGCCCACACGCGCTCAATGACGTGCACCCGCATGGACGCGTCATAGCGGCGGGCGCCCGGAGCGCTGGACCACTTGAAGGTCAAGATGGGATAAGTCGTCAGCGACGGCCCGATGTTCGCGAAACTGTATTTGAAGTTGTTGACACCGGGAGGCGGTTGGGTGATGTTGCCGGTGATGGCCTCAATCATGTCGGTTTGGGCTTCCGCCGAATGGCCGTCTGCCAAATCAAGCACGAGCCGATACTCCGCATCCACGTCCAACCCGCCCGGCGTCGCCACGTACCACGCTTGGTGCTCGGGCGCGAAGAAAATGCCTTCTTCCTTGTTGTCCAGCATCGTATCGACGAGCGCATAGGTGGCCGTCACTTGGTCGCCCACGAGTTGCTCAATGCGCGCATTCACCTCCTCCGGCGCGTACTCGCTGCTGTCGGCAATGAGCGCCGCATCGTATTGGTTGCCATCGCCGAGCCACGTGTGGTTGATGCGCACCCACTGCGTGTCTTGTGCTGCATCGAGCAGGCCAAACACCACCGGCGTCCGCTCATGCGGCGCGTTTAATTCTATGTCCGTGCTGCAGGCCACCAACAGCGCACCCGCTGCCAGGCCCCAACCCAACTTCAGCATTCCTTGCATGGGCCTAAGATACGCCAACCAAGAACGCCAACGTATCCTTTCCATCGGCGTGGTCCCACGGCATCGGACACTGCGCCGTACCAAAGGCCAACACGGGCACGCCACATTCCGGCACCTCCCCCATCCGATCGGCCCGCACCCCCACGCATTGCAAACCCTCCGCGTTCGACTCAATGGCCTTCCACGCCTCCGACTCGTCCCCGTAATACCCGACGAACAGCGTGCCTACCGGACTGGTCCATCCCGCATCCTCCTTCACCAGCAGGAATCCGTTCTCGATGAGCGGCTCGCGGTTCAGCAGCCACAGCGCTTTGTGGTAATCGTAGTTGTTCGCGAATTTGTTATTCAAGGCCAAATCCCCCCACGTCACCCACTCCGCGAACAATCGATTCAAGTCGAATCCCCGCGGCAAAAAGAGCTTCGTCGTGCTCCGGCACCCGAGTCCATAATGCGCAAACACGTCCTCGCCCAAAGCCCGAATGTCCTCCGGGCGCTCCTCCCCGTCCAGCACCGCCACGCTCGTGCGGTTGCCGCGGATGATGCGCGGGACGTGGCGGAAATAGTGGTCGAAATGCCGCGCCGTGTTGCCGGAACCGGTGGCGATGAGCGCATCGATGTCGTTCATGCGGGCATCGGTCAGGTGGATGCGCGCCGCGTCCTGTGGGGCATGCTGGGCCAAAAATCGCAACGCCGCCGGGATGAGCACGGCGTCGTCGGTTGCGCATTTGGCCTGCCCCACGTGACCGGCCACCAGCACGCACAGCACATCGTTCCACCCCACCATCGGCAAGTTTCCGGCCAGCACGAGCCCCACCTTCCGCGGCGCCTCCACCGGCACCCCCGTAGGCATCCGCTCCTCCCATTTGTCCAGCACCTCGCCCCGCAACGCCTCCCCATGCGCCCGCATCGCCGCCCGCACATTGTCCGCGGTAAACCAACCATTCCGGGCCTCCGCAGCGGCCAAAAGCGTTGAATCATCGGCTCCCTCACCCGGCAACTCGCCTCGCAGCCAAGCGCCCAAATGAACCAAACCTTCCTTGAGGGTGTTCGAAATCATGCGTCGTATCTTCGCGACAAAATTACACCCACTCGCACGCACATGGCCATCATCATCACCGACGAATGCATCAATTGCGGAGCCTGCGAACCCGAATGCCCGAACAACGCCATCTACGAAGGCGGGGCGGAATGGAAGTTCGCGGACGGAACGGGATTCCGCGGAACGGGTGACCACCCGACCGCCGGCACGGTGGACGCCGATGCCGAGCACGAGCCCATCAACATGGACGTCTACTACATCGCTCCGGACAAATGCACGGAATGCGTGGGCTTCCACGACGAGCCGCAGTGCGCGGCGGTTTGCCCGGTCGATTGCTGCGTGGACGATCCGGACCACCGCGAGTCCGAGGAGCAGCTCCTCGCGAAGAAGGCCTTCATGCACCTGTGACCTCGGGCACGAATCGGTGGTCTCCATGCGTTCCCCTTTCGTGAGAACCTGGAACTTTCTCTTGTTCATGGCTTTCGCCCCTTCCCTTTCGGGGCAAATCCTTTCGCTGGACGGTTGGGCGGCGCTCCTGAAATCAGGGCACGAACGTTTGGCGCGCGCGGCGTCCGATGAGGAGCGTTTGGCCTTGCACGACTCGCTCATTGGGTGGTGGAGCGAAGCGTTGGATGCGGGGTTGGGTCGGGCGCCGGAATTGGAGGCCTTGAAAGGGACATTGGCGTTGCCGGAAGCGGGGCGCGGAGCCGAATGGATTCGGGTGATTTCCTGGAACGTGGAGTTGACCGACCGAACCCAGCGGTACGGAGGATTCATCCTGTCCTCGGATGGAGACGGCGGGTACGAGGTGCTGCCGTTGGAGCACGACCTGCGGGCGGATGCTTGGACCAACATGGGCCGGTGCGAGGCGGACCGTTGGCCGGGGGCGATTTACTACGATGTGCTGTTGACGCACCACCGAAAAAGCCCGACCTACACCTTGTTGGGATGGGATGGAGGCGATGCCCTTGTGACGCGCAAGGTGGTGGAGCCGATTTGGATGCGGCGTGGTCGGGTGCGATTCGGTCACCGGATCATCATCGGCGAGGAAGGGCTGGTCAACCGCCTCGTTTTGGAGTTCGCCGACGATGCCGTGGTGACCGTGCGCTACGAGGAACAGCGCGACCGCATCGTGTTGGATCACTTGAGTCCCACCGCTCCTCATTTGAAGGGTTCGACGGCGTTTTATGGGCCGGACATGACGTATGACGCGCTGGTTTGGAGCAAAGGAAATTGGGTCCTTCAACCGAACGTGGACGTGGCGGACCCCAACATTCGCGCTCCGTACAACCCACCGCCTCAGCTCCG
>CAYMHW010000002.1:78812-90079 GCA_964390365.1 uncultured Comamonadaceae bacterium
CCGATGCGCCCCTGCTCATGTTGGATTTCTCGCGCATGCACGGCACCTTGACCCACTGGACAGCGGCAGCCTCACTTTCTGAGCGATGGGCGCCCACCCCGGAAGAAGCGGTGCGCTTTGCAATGCGGGTCCGCGTGTTCACCGACGGCCAGAACGAATTGGTGGTAGCAGCAACGAACGACTTACCTGCAGCAGAAATGCTGGTCGATTGGCACCAACAACTCGCCCCGAACTGGCGCAGCTTAGCGCCATTGCCCCGTCAAGTGACGCCACTGGAATTCAAGGCCGCAAACGGAACGGGCTGGTCCGTTCTGGAGGTGCACCCCTCCCCTCCTGCCTTGGTCACGGAGGGCCTTTGGATCTTCGACCCCAACCGCACCTTGATGGACGTGGTGCGCGAGCGGAAGGCTCAGCGCTGACCCGTTCGGCTCACGGAAATGGTCACTTCGGTGGCTCCTGCCCCGAAGCGCCGAGGGTCCGCATACCGGCACGTGCACTCCGGATAATACCGGTCCACGCACTGCCAAATCTCGTGCTTCAACACCCCCTGCCCCACTCCGTGAATGAACACGATGCGCGGGGTGCGCTGTTCGATGGCAACCCGCAACATCCGCTCAAAATGGGCCAATTGCAATTCCAAAATGGTCGCCGCGTCCAATCCCGCCGTCGTGTCGACGAGCTCGTGGGCGTGCAGGTCGACTTCCACCGTGCCCTTGCCCGCCCACGTCGAAGCGGCCTCCTCGTACTTGGCCTTGAAGGACTTCTCCATGGCGCGCTGTCGCCGAGGATCCACTTCCTGTTGGAGGATGGCTGACACCGAAGGCAAGTGCCGTTGGTACGACTGCGCCTCATCCCGGTCCACGAGCGCAACGAGCCCTTTTGCCGCCATCGGGATTTCAAACCCCGATTCATCCTCAACCATCACTTCCGTCGCCGAGAGGATTGCGGTCACGACGCCCTGTCCGACCTCGTCGAGGAACCGCACCCGCTGACCAACGTGGAGTTTATTCGCGTCCATGCCGCAAAGATAAGTCGGGGAAGGAAGCCCTACTTTTGTCCTTCTTACGCCCTCGATATGAAGCATTTCATCGCGCTTACTTTCCTCGCGGTTTGCACCGTCGCCGCTGCTCAAGTCACTGAAAAAACGGTGACGCGCGCCCTGAAGGAACTCGACGCCGCCTTCGCGCAGAGCATCGTAGACTACCACATTCCTGCCCTCGGAGTGGCGGTGGTTCATCAAGGCCAAATCCGATTCGCGAAAGCCTACGGCCTCAGCAACACCGAAACCGGTACGCCCGCCGACGAGCATACCCTGTTCGCCGTCGCCTCGAACACGAAAGCATTCACCGCAACCGCGTTGGCACAGCTCGTGGACGAGGGCGCACTCAGCTGGGACGATCCCGTGCGCGACCACCTCCCGTGGTTCGCGTTGTACGATCCCTACGTCAGCGAGGCGATGCGCGTGCGCGACTTGCTGTGCCACCGGACCGGCCTCGCCACGTTCAGCGGGGACTTGCTGTGGTACGGAACCGACCACTCGCGCGAGGACGTGCTCCGCGCGATGCGCCACCTCGAACCCACGATGGGATTTCGGGAAGGATTCGGCTACTCGAACCTGATGTACATGGCCGCGGGTTCGGTCATCGAAGCCGTCACGGGCGAACCGTGGGACGAGCGGGTGCAACGGGAGTTGCTCGATCCGCTCGGCATGGAACGGTCCGTGCTGAGCACCAAGGACCTCGCTGGCCGCGACAACGTGGCCGCCCCGCACAACTGGCGAGATGGCCGCAACGAACCCATCGACTGGGTCAACTGGGACAACGTCGGACCCGCCGGCTCCTTGATTTCTTCCGCCACCGAGATGGCCGCTTGGATGCAAGTTCAGCTGGACAGCGGACGGGTGGCTGCGACGGGGGAGCAACTTTGGAGTCCCGCCCGCACGAGGGAGATGTGGACCGTGCAGACGCCGCAGCCCGTATCGGCTTGGTGGAATGCGAACATCCCGAGCGTGCACCTTCGGGGATATGGGTTGGGTTGGGAGTTGTACGATTTGGAAGGGCACCAAATCGCAGCCCACAGCGGCGGATACGACGGGATGATCTCGCGCCAAGTTTTGGTCCCGGAAGCCGACCTCGGCATCATCCTCCTGACGAACAACAACAATTCGCTTCCGTGGGCGTGGGGCTTCGATGCCATCACGCGCCTGCTGGGTTCGGACGAACCGACGCACGTGGTGCCACTCTTGTTGGACTACCTCCGCGAGGAAGAAGCGCACCCGACTTCGCCGCTTCCCGAACGCGTCGAGCATGCGCCGCCCTCGCTGCCGATGAGTGCTTACGCGGGGACGTACACGGACCGGATGTACGGGGATTTGGAAATCGCCTGGAAGAACGGTGAGCTCCTCATCGACTTCACCCACACGGACCTGTTCAAGGGCGTTCTGACCCCGTGGCACTACGACACGTTCAAGCTCACGTGGACGACGAAGATGATGCTGCCGGAAGGAACGGCGACCTTCGTGCTGGATGCGCAAGGTCGGCCGGAGCGGGTTGAAATCGTGGTGGAAAATCCCGACTTCGACTTCACGGAACTGAAATTCGTCCGGAATTGAAGGGGCAATCGGCCGTATCTTCGAACACCATGATTGAATTGAAATTGAAGGCCGCGAAATGCCGCCGGGCGGTGGTTGCGGCGGTCGGCTTGCTCTGGGCGATGGGCGCAGTGGCGCAGCCGGATGCTCCAGCGAACCTGTACTTGGGGGAGTTGCGGGATTGGTTGCGGACGAATTGGTATGTGGGGGTGTTTGATGATTTGGGCTACAACGGCGCGCGGAGCCAACTGTTTTCCTACACCGACGAGCAGAACGGCCTGGTGCACGGCATCTACACCAACTTCACGCAACCCGCGGAAAACACGACCTTCCTTGACCCGATCAACGCGGAACACATCATTCCGCAGAGCTTCTTTGGTGGGATTTCGCCGATGAAGAGCGACTTGTTTAACCTGCGTCCGGCACACGGAAGTGCGAACTCGGCGCGGGGGAACAGCATGTACGGCGAAGTGGCGGATGCGACGGCGCAGTGGTACGGCGTGACGGCGAGCGGAACCTACACCACCCAAGGCAGCATTCCGAGCGACCTCGACAACTGGTCGGAGCGGTCGGGCGCATTGTGGGAACCGCGCGAGTCCGTGAAGGGCGATTTGGCGCGCATGGCCTTCTACTTCTACGTGGTGTACCCGACGGAAGCGGGGCCGATTGAAAACTTGGCCGATCCGGAGGTGCTTTATTTGTGGCATTTGAACGACCCGGTGGACGCCTTGGAAATGCAGCGCAACGATCGGGTGGAAGACGTTCAGGGCAACCGGAACTTCTTTGTGGACCACCCCGAATGGGTGTTCAACGCTTGGTTTTACGACGGGGTACTGACCGAGGGGTGCATGGACCCCGTAGCGTGCAACTACAACCCCGAGGCGAATGCAAGCGATGGCAGCTGCACGTACCCTGCGCCGGGGGTGGATTGCGACGGCAACCCAACGGTTGCCTGCACGCTGTTTTTCAGCGAAGCGGCGGAAGGGAGTTCGAACAACAAATACCTCGAGGTATTCAATCCCACGTTGGAGGCGGTGGATTTGGCCGGATACGGGTTGGCTTATGTGAACAACGACCCGACCACGCCAGGCGCCTTTGAAGTGTGGGTGGATTTTCCGGCGGGAAGCAGCATCGGGCCGGGTGAGGTGTTTTTAATTGCCCACAGCAGTGCCGACCCGAGCATCGTGGCTGAGGCGGACATGTTGTTTGGGAATTTGAGCAACGGGGACGATGGGTTTGGGCTGGTGATGGGAACGCCTGCACAATTTGTGGTGGTGGATGTGGTCGGAGATTGGAATGGCGATCCCGGGAGCGGATGGGACGTAGCGGGAGTGGCTGCAGCTACCGCGAATCACACGCTCGTTCGCAAGCCGGATGTGGCGGTCGGGAACGGGGGCAACTGGGCGAGCAGTGCCGGAACGGATGCAGCGGACTCGGAGTGGGTGGTGTTGGACTCGGATGATTGGAGCGATTTGGGCCAGCACACCTCCAGCGTGTCGTGCAGCGGGACCACCTGCCCCGATGAAAACAACAACGGCATTTGCGATGAAGATGAAGTGCCGAGTGATCCCGTCTTCGGGTGCTTGTACCCCGCGGCATGCAACTTCGACTCGGCAGCCACGGTGGACGATGGGAGCTGCGAATTTGTGTCGTGCAATGATTTGGGGTGCACGTACGCCGAAGCAACGAACTTCAGCCCCACGGCGACGAACGACGATGGATCGTGCATGTTCGGGGAGGCCTCGTGCGTTGGGGATTTGAATTTGGATGGCATGGTCGCGACAAGCGATCTGCTGGTCTTCTTGTCGGTTTTTGGAGAATCGTGCCCTTGACAGAAAACTGACCCAGGTCAGTTTTTCACAAGGACGGAGCGCGTTAATTCGGGCTCATGCGAACCGTATTCGTACCCACCGATTTCAGCGATGCCAGTTTGGTCGCGCTGAAGTATGCCGTTGAAATCGCCCAAACCGCCGGGGCCGATTTGGTCTTGTTTTCGGCGGTTCACCTCCCCCCTCCCGTCGCCGATTTGGGCGCCATTGCAGCGCCGCCGCCCGCGGATGAGCTGATGGAAGACACCCGCAGGGCGCTGTTGGGATTGGCGAAGGAACTGGAAGCGCACACGACGCAGCGGATTGAGGTGGTGGTCGAATTGGGCCTGGCCTCGGACTGCATCACCACGTGGATGGAAGACCACCGGCCTTGGCTCACGGTCATGGCTTCCAAGGGAACGACTGGGCTGGAGCGCGTGGTGTGGGGAAGCGTGACCCGACATGTGGCGCATCACGCGCCTTCTCCTTTGTTGGTGCTGCCGGAAACCTATGCATACGAACCGATTGAGTCGGTGCTGTACGCCACGGATTTCCAGGTGGGCGATGAGTCCGTGACGCGGTATTTGATGGAATGGGTAGCGGATCCGACCGCGTTGAAGGTGCACTTCGTGCATGTGGCGGATGGCGCGGTTCCGATGGAGTTTGAGGAATCTCATTTGGCGGAATTTGAAACCCGCATGGCCCAAATCACGCCCGCTCCACAACTCTCATTCGATCTCAAGCCCGGCCGTCGGGTCGCCGAAACCCTCGAGTCCGAAATCGCTTCGGGAACGTGGAATGTGGTCGTGGTGTGCCCGCAGCATCGGCCGTGGTTGCTGCGGTTGTTCGCCCCGAGCGTTTCAAATCAATTGGTTGAACAATTGGACTTGCCCATCTTGGTTCACCCAGGAAGTCCCACAGGCGATGCGCATTAACTTGGTGGCATGAAACACATCCTCATCCCCGTTGACTTCAGTAACGAGGCCATTTCCGCAACCCGCTACGCCCTCGAATTCGCCAGCCATTCCGCGAGCGACCTCGTGCTGCTGACCGTCTTCGAGACGCCCCTCCTCCCTCCCGCCAGCACCTTTGTTTCTCGGGAAATGACCGAGGAAAATGCCGAGAATCGGATGGAACACGCGGCGATTGAACGCCTCAAAGAATTCGCCAACGAACACATCGGCAACCGGGTTCCGACCCGATTTGTGGCCATTGAAGGCAAGCCCGCATCGGCCATCGCGCGCTACACGAAGGAACACAACGTCGACTTGGTGGTCTTGGGAACCAAAGGGGCCACCTGGTGGGGCGACCGCTTCAGCGGAACGGTCTCCTCTGAGTTGATGCGTCGTTCCGACGTTCCGTGCTTGATCATCCCTGCGGGGGTCAGCTGGAACGGATTGAAGAACTGGGTGTTCGCGACCGATTTGCGCAGCGATGAAACGGCGTTTTTCTCGGAATTTGCGGATTGGGGAGATCGCTTTGAGGCGCATTTGACCTACCTCCACATCCACCGAAAGGGAGGCGTGGATCACGAACCGCATCCGGCCCTCGACGCCTTCCTCAATGCTCGCCAACGCGGCAATTCAGGCAAGGTGCGCATCGAAGGAGATCGGGTCCAAACCGCTCTCGAACAGTTCATCGTGGACCAAAACCAGGATTTGCTCGCCCTGACCACGCAAACGCACACCCTGCTCGAACAGGTGTTTCACAGCAGCCTTGCTCGGCACGAGGCCCTTCACGGAAAAGTTCCGCTGATGGTGTTCCACCGCAAACACGACTGACCGCTCGCGATGCAGGCCTTGCAGTTACAAGAAGGTTCGTCGGAAATGATGGCCTTGGGGGAAGCGCTGGTAGGCGGCGCCTCCGAGGGCATCGTGATCACGAATGAAGACGGGACCATCGTTTATGCCAATACCACCGCGCGAGGCATGTTCGGTTCCGACGACCCACTGGTAGGCAAGGCCGTGGAAGAACTCATTCCTTCCGCGCAACGCAGCCACCACCACTCGCTCCGGAGCGCCTACTTGGAAGCCCCTTCCCATCGCAGGATGGGGCAAGGCCGCGAATTGAATGCACTGCGCTCAGACGGTTCGATTTTCCCGGTCGAAATTTCGTTGAACCCCCTGGAACTCGGCAGCAAGCGGTTCATCGCTGCGATGATCATTGACATCTCCGAGCGGAAGGCCTTGGAGAACCAGGTGCACCGGTTGAACAAGCTGCTCGAGCAGCAAGTGTTGGACCGAACGCGGGAACTGAACCGCAGCCAACTGCTCTACCGGACGGTCGCCCGCAACTATCCGAACGGGACGATTTTTGTGTTGGACAGCCAACTGCGCTATGAGTTTGCGGAAGGTAAAGAGCTGTTCGAATGGAATTTGACGAGTGAAGACCTAAAAGGCAGTTTTTACTTGGAGCAGCTACCGGATGCGCTGCGTCCAGAGGTGGAGCAGCGGTTGCGCGCGGTGCTCGACGGGAAAAATTCGGTGTTTGAGGTGGAGCACCACGGCGCATCGTATCGCTTGAATGCGGTGAGCGTGCAGGTGGAGGCGGATGAGGCGCCGCGCATTTTGGTCGTGGAGCAAAACGTCACGGAAGCCAAACAAGCCCTTGCCAAGGAGCGGCAGCTGAACGAGTTGAAATCCCGGTTCGTCTCGATGGCGTCACATGAATTCCGCACGCCCCTGAGCACCATTTCCTCGTCCGCGGAATTGGCCAAAGCGCACGCACAGCGCAACAACACGGAGCGGGTTGAATTGCACTTGGACAAAATCCGGGACGCCGTCGAACACCTCGTTTCAATCTTAGACGACTACCTGAGTTTGGAGCGGTTCGAGACCCGGAATTGGAGCGAATTGCGCGAACCCCTGCATGTCCCTTCCATCGTGGAAGCGAGCGCCCAGCGACAACGCAGCAGCCTCAAGCGCGGCCAACGCCTTGAACTCGCGATGCCACCTTCCGATGAACAGCTGGAATGGAGCCACGAAGAAGCGATCCAAGGCATCGTGTCGAATTTGGTTTCGAATGCCATCAAGTACTCGGAGGAGGGCGATGCCATCCGAATCGCACTGACCGCGCACGGCGATTCGTGGCAACTCGAAGTGGAGGACGAGGGCGTAGGCATCGAACCGAAGGACCAGCAGGACGTGTTCACGCGCTTTTTCCGATGCGATCGCACGAGCCACATTCCGGGGACGGGGGTGGGTTTGGATTTGGTCCAACAATACGTTGAACTGCTGGAAGGCCAAATCCAGCTTCGCAGCGCACCCAGCGTCGGAACCACCTTCACCGTAACCTGGCCCATGGCGCCAAACCCAACCGAATCTCAAGAACCATGACCGGAGCCATCCTCCTCATTGAAGACCAACAATCGGTCCGCGAAAACATTGCCGAACTCCTCGAACTCGCGGGACATCGGGTCCTTCAAGCCGAAAACGGCATCGAAGGCATTCGCATGGCAAAATCGCACCTGCCCGACCTCGTTCTGTGCGACATCATGATGCCGGAACTCGACGGATACGGCGTGGCGGAAGTGCTCGGTCGGCAACCCGAAACGGCGGGCATTCCGTTGATCTTCCTCACTGCGCGGGCCGATGCTGCGGACTTCCGAAAGGGGCTGTCGAAAGGAGCGGTCGATTACATCTCAAAGCCCTTCCAAAGCCACGAGTTGCTCGAAACCATTGAAATGCGGCTGAAGCGCGAGCACCCACCTCGCCGGGCGGAAGCGGGGCGGGCGGCGTGGGACAATTGGGTGACAGGACTTCAATCGGACCACCCCGCAACGCTTCAAGGCGCTCCGCTGCAAGTCCTGAAACTGGACAAGGGCAGCAACCTGTATGCGGAGGGAGATTCCTCGCGATTTGTTTGGTTCATTAAGTCCGGTTATATCAAACAAGAACGGATGGATTCGAAAGGAAAGAAACTTTGTCTTCGGATGTTGGGGCCTGGAGAATTCACGGGATGGACAGCCGCGTTTGAGCAGGGTATACATGAAGAAGATGCTGCATGCATCACCCCTACCGAAGTCATTCGCATTGCCCAATCGGATGTCCATGAAGCGTTTCTTGAGCGCCCGGAATTGGCTTTGGAATTGCACCGAAGAACGCACGAAACATCAAAGGAATTTGAAGCCGCTGCACTGTCCTTGGCTTACGGATCCGCACGGGAGAACACGGCGCGAGCGCTCCTTCGATTCGCCGTTCCTTCGCCCGATGGGCTGGTGATTCGGTTATCCCGAGAAGACCTTGCGAACAGCGTAGGCATGGCTTCGGAGTCCATCATCCGAACCTTGGCCGGATTCAAGCAAGACGGACTGACGGACACGATTGGACGAACCGTGGTCTTACTCGACCCCGACGGCTTGGAGGACGAACTTGGGTAAGTTTCGACAAAATATGTATAACAATCGACAACATCGCGGCTTGTTGAAAAATACTGGACGCTGCCCGTCGAAACAAGCGTTCATTCCGAGGGGAAATGCACTCAACACATCGAAACTTAACATAAGCAAATAGCTGCAAAACAATAAGTTAAGATCGATTCAAAAATAATTCACAGCAAGGCGTTCACATTTTGCATCGTAAGGGTTAGTTTTGGTCAAGCCACAACGCTTGAATGATGCATTGTAAAACCAATCCCACTCGGGGCCTCTTCGCCGGGGTCCTTTCTTTTGCGCTAGCGCTCATCGCGCCAAGCCTGTCGAACGCGCTGCTCGCCTCGGCCGCAGCTCCACCCGTTGACCAAAGCACAGCCTATACCATGACCGTGGTGGAGCATGCCGTCGACGGGATTCCGGGTATGACAACCTATCGATTCTACATCGACATGGTGAACGGAACGGATTTCTTGAGTTCGATTTATGGAAACGACACCGCACCGTTTTATTTGATCACGGACACGGGGTTCTACAACGATGGGTTTGCTTCTGGCTCAACAGCCGATGGAGTGAACCCTGCTTTTTTTGGCTTCTTTCCTTCGCTGGCCTATGACAGTTGGGCAACCATCGGAATTGAAGGGTCTCCCGCTCCACCGCAAACGGCGGTGAGTTCTGTCGAGTCGGCTGCGCAACCGTGGCTTGGCTGTTTCAACGCCATGTCGCCGCAGAGCGGATCCAACGTCATCATGGACGACTTCACGGGTGGCGCGTGGTATGTCCTGAACGGCACCCCGAACGGCCTGCCTAACGCATCCACGATGCGGACTTTGTTCATGCAAATCACTTCGGCTTCTGTCCCCGGAGGAACAATCAATGCTCAGGTCTTCCCCCTTGGAATCGGTGAAGACCAATTGCAAATGTCCTTCACGTTCAATGGCCCCGGAACTTACGCCCCGAATGGAGGAGGTGGTAGCATCGGACTTGGAGGTTGCACCGACGACGCCGCATGCAACTTCGACGCCGCAGCGTCCGACGATGACGGCTCTTGCACGTATGCTGAGACCGGATACGACTGTGACGGTGTTTGCTTGAACGACGCCGACGGCGACCTCGTCTGCGATGAATTCGAGATCCCAGGCTGCACCGACGATGCTGCGTGCAACTACACCTCTTCGGCCACCGATGATGACGGCTCGTGCTCGTATGCCGAGACGGGATACAACTGCGACGGAACCTGCATCAACGATGCCGACGGCGACAGCGTTTGTGACGAGTTCGAAATCCCCGGTTGCACCGACGACGCTGCCTGCAACTTCAGCGCTTCAGCTACCGATGACAACGGATCGTGCAGCTACCCCGTAACGGGATACGATTGCGACGGAAACTGCATCAACGATGCCGATGGCGACCTCGTTTGTGATGAGTATGAAGTCCCTGGCTGCACCGACGACGCTGCGTGCAACTACAGCGCTACGGCTACCGATGACAACGGATCGTGCAACTACCCCGAAACGGGATACGACTGCAACGGCAACTGCATCAACGATGCCGACGGCGACGGCATTTGTGACGAATTCGAAATCGGTGGCTGCACCGCGGACAACGCGTGCAACTACGATTCCGCTGCAACCGATGACGACGGCTCGTGCGACTTCTGCTCGTGCTTGAACCAAGCGGCCATCTTGCCGCCCGATTACACCATGACCGTGGAGGAGCATGCCGTGAATGGCATCCCAGGAACCACCACCTACCGGTTCTACATCAACATGGTCAACACCACGGACTTCCTCAGCTCCATCTACGGAAACGACACCGCGCCGTTCTACATGAACACCTCGACCGGCTTCCACAACGAGGCGTTCGCGTCCGGTTCAACGGCTGATGGTGTGAACCCCGCCTTCTTCGGGTTCTTCCCCTCTCTCGCTTACGACAGCTGGGCAACCATCGGAATCGAAGGCTCGCCGACTCCACCTCAAACCGCAATCAGCTCCGTTGAGTCTGCAGCGCAACCGTGGCTCGGATGCTTCAACGCCACTTCTCCGCAGAGCGGAACCAACGTGGTCATGGACGACTTCACCGGTGGAGCGTGGTACGTGTTGAACGGAACCCCCAACGGATTGCCGAACCCAACCACCATGCGCACCCTGTTCATGCAGGTCACAACCGCTGGAACCATCGACGGAACCATCAACGCACAAATCTTCCCGCTCGGAATCGGCGAGGATCAGTTGCAGCTTTCCTTCCAGTTCGATGGCCCCGGAACCTACAGCGCGGGGGGAGCTACCACGGGCAACCCCTGGGACAACAACGCTTGCGGCTGCAACGATGAAACCGCTAACAACTACGACCCCGCTGCCGACTACAACGACGGCTCTTGCGAATACGCCATCTTCGGCTGCACCGACGACACGGCGTGCAACTACGACAGCGCTGCTGACACCAATGACGGCTCTTGCACGTATGCTGAGACCGGATACGACTGTGACGGTGTTTGCTT
>CAYMHW010000002.1:90179-90314 GCA_964390365.1 uncultured Comamonadaceae bacterium
AATACGCCATCTTCGGCTGCACCGACGACACGGCGTGCAACTACGACAGCGCTGCGAA
Source organism: uncultured Comamonadaceae bacterium (assembly GCA_964390365.1). GTDB lineage: Bacteria > Bacteroidota > Bacteroidia > Flavobacteriales_D > Sanyastnellaceae > JALQTD01. The sequence goes on from CAYMHW010000002.1 coordinate 90,238, forward strand.
CACCAATGACGGCTCTTGCACTTATGCTGAGACCGGATACGACTGCGACGGCAACTGCATCAACGACGCCGACATGG
>CAYMHW010000003.1:0-55639 GCA_964390365.1 uncultured Comamonadaceae bacterium
GGGTGGCGGGCGGTGCGGAGGGGGTGGCGTGGGCGTGTCCGGATGTGGACCGGGTGGGGGTGGAGGGGGCGGCCGGTTGGGTGGAGGAGGCGGCGGGGTGCGAGGTGGCGGTGTTTGCGTTTCCGGATCGGGAGGTGGTGGCGGCGTTGCGGGGGCGGGTGCCTGTGCGGGTGGGGACGGGGCGGCGTTGGCACATGGCTGCGGCGATGACCCATCGGGTTTGGGAAGGGCGCAAGCGGTCGGGGCATCACGAGGCGTGGCACGGGTTGCGCTTGTTGGATCCGGTGCGGCTGGTGCCGGGGATGGCCCGGCCGGGTCGGCGGTTGCCCGAGGATTCGATGGAGGCGTTGGCGCCCTTGGTGCGCTTGGAAGCTCGGGCGCAGGTGCCCGCGGGGTTGTTGCCGGCGGACGGCCGCCCGGTGGTGGTGGTGCACCCGGGTTCGCGGGGAAGTGCGAACAATTGGTCGTGGTCGCGGTATGCCGAGTTGGCCAAATCCCTGAGCGCCACCCACCACGTCCTCATCACCGGCACGGCGGCCGAGGGCGAACGCTTGGCGCCGCTGTGGTCCGAGCTGGAGGGCGTCGCCGTGGTGGACGCCACGGGCCGCTGCACCTTGGACGAGTTGTTGGCGCTGTTGGCCGCGGTGGATTGCGTGGTCGCCAGCAGCACCGGGCCGTTGCACTTGGCGGCGGCGTTGGGGACGCGGGTGGTCGGGCTGTATGGAACGGAGGCACCGGTTTGGCCGGAGCGCTGGCGGCCGCTCGGCCCGCGCGTCACGGTGCTCACGGCCTCGCAGCTCGCCGCGGACGGGGGGTTGGACGTGCCCGTGGAGGCCGTCCTGTCAGCGGCGCAGACCAAATAACCCCAGGAACAACCCCGCGAAGGTCACCCCAGCTTGCGTTTCGAGCGTGTCCTCGGTGAAACACGACAGGGCGAGGATGGCCAAGAACATCCACGCCGGGACCCGCTGCTCCGGGGGCAGTCCTCGGGCGCTCAAGACGAGCACGGCCAGCCACAGCACGAGGGCCAATGGGCCGCCTCCAAGGAGGAACGAAACGTATTGGTTGTGCGCCCGCAGCCGGAATTCCGGGGCGAGCGGCGAGTCGAGGGCCTCATAGGCCGCAGCAAACTCGCGGTTCAGGTCCCCCGTTCCGACCCCCCAAATCGGAGCCCGCTGTCGAATCCAGCCCGCGGCTTCCATGAAGTGGAGGCGCTGCACCACGCTGTGCCCCGACGGATTGCCCCCATCCCGGGCGTTCATCACTTCGAATTTCAGGACATCCCACCGCCTCCGCAGGCCGGAATGGTCGAACTCGAAGCGGGTGGGGATGCCGGCTTCGATGTGCGCGATTTGGGCTGGTGAAAGCGCCGCCACCCCCGCCGAATCCTTCGGCAACCCCAGCGAAGTCAGGTACCGGATGAGCGTCATCTTCAGTTCCTGCCCGCGGCCATCCGCCCCATCGAAATCCAGCGCACTCCGGCCATTCCACTCCGCCCGCATCTCGCGTTCCGCCAGCTTCACCCAAACGAATTCATCCCCTTCCCGCAGGGTTCGGTCCGGGTAGTGCGCGTACGGCGTGCCCGCTTCCGAGTGCGTCGGCAGCGCGGCCGCATCGGGCGTTACCGCGCGGAGGTTCCACGCGCCCAGCACCGCCAAAACGACCCCGACCCCCAGCGCTGCCACCGCCCCGCGCCGGGACCAAGCAAGGGGCACACCCCACCGCTCGAATCCCACGATCGCCGCGAGCAGCAGGCCCATCACAGGCAGCAGCACCGCCCCCGTCAGCGACGCCGTTTTCCAAATCACCGCCGCCCCCAAGCCGAGCAGGATCAGGGAGGGGAGGAGGGGGCTGCGGCGCTGCAGGGTTTGGCCCCAGCTCCAGGCGATGCCAAATGCGAGGAACAAACTCAGCCGAATGTGCGAAACGAAGGGCGACCAATCCCGCGGTGCCAGCGGTCCCTCGCTGCGGAGGCCTTGCCCCAACACTCCGAGGCTCCCGGCTACGAGTGCGGCCCACCACGCCCACGGCAGCCACCTGAACACGCGCTCGCGATCCCACCGTCCGGTGATGAGCACGAGCGGAAACACCAGCAACGGCGCCTTGATGCGCAGCACATTCAGCCCTTCAGCAACGTCCTCCGACCACAGCACGCCCGCAGCATGCCACCCCCACAGCGCCAAAATCGCCAACAGCGGAGCCTGCAACCGGTAAAACCGCCAGCCGCGCCCGCGAAACAGCGGCCCGTTCACCGCGCGATCCACCGCCCAAGCGAGCACGCACAAAAACGCCCCTTGGGACATCAACCAATTCGAAAAAGGAAGGCCCAGCAAGGTCACCCCGATGCCCGCTGCATACAGGCGCTGCACCCATTCCTTCGCCGCCATCACTTTCCGGGTCCCGCGAGCACCGCTTCGTATGCGCCCGTCTGCAACAGTTCCAGGGCTTGGTTCAGCTCCGCATCCGTCTGCTGCGACCACCGGTAATACACCTCCATGGGCTGCATGCGGCTGACCAATTCGTGCTCCAAACTCTCCACAAGTTCGTCCTTGAATCGCTCCAAATCCCGCCGCACATCCGGCTTCACCAACCGCTCCAAGGCCACAAACGCCGACGAATCCGCATCGAACAACCGCTCCTCGCGCGCCTGCTCCTTCAAGGCCTCAAACCGGTCCTGCGTCTCCGACCGGTAGGCCAACGGCCGCTCCTCCGCAAACGCCACAAACGCTTCCCAATCCGCCTCGCTCAGCTTCCAACCGTCCATCACGAGCGTGTCGTGCGTGGCCGCCCATTGCGTGCCGAAATCGAAGAGGATGCCTTCGTCGAGCAGCCCGAGGTGCACGTAGCTCATTTCCTTCAGCGGCACTTCCACGTCGGGGTCGATGCCCTGGCCATCGCGCACCGTCCGTCCGTTGCGGGTGGTGAACGTCTTGATGAGCGAGTCGGGAATGGCCTGCCCGTGGTCTTCGCCGGCGCCGTAGTCGAGCCGTTGAATGCAGCGTCCGCTTGGCGTGTAATACTTGCTGACCGTGACTTTCAGCCGGGTTCCGTAGGCCAAATCCTTCGTCTGTTGCACGAGGCCTTTCCCGAAGCTTTGTTGTCCAACGATGACGGCGCGGTCGTAGTCTTGGAGCGTTCCCGCCACGATTTCGCTGGCCGAGGCGGACTGGCCGTCGATGAGGACGGCGAGTGGGATGTCGCCATCGAAGGCCGGTCCCATCGTCTTGTAGTGCTGGTCGCGCGACGGGTCCTTGCCGTGCGTGTCCACCACCGGGAGGTCCTTGTCAATGAACAGGTTCACGAGCGCAACGGCTTCGTGCAGCAAGCCGCCCCCGTTGCCCCGCAAATCGAGCACGAGCGCTCGGATGCCGAGGGAGTCCTTCAATTGCTTGTAGGCGAGCCGCACTTCGGCCGCGCCGCCGCGCGTGAAGCGGGAGAAGGCGATGTAGCCCACGCTGTCCGCCACGAGTCCCGAGTAGGGGACGGCGGGCACTTCGATTTTCTCGCGGGTGAAGGTGAAGTCGAGGGGTTCGGTTTGGCCAAACCGCTCCACGCGCAACTCCAACGTGGACCCCGTGGCCCCATCGAGCAAGTCCAGCGCGAGCTGCTCCTCCAATCCCCGGATGTCGCGCCCGTCCACAAACGTGATGACGTCGCCGATGCGCAGCCCACCCCGCTCCGCCGGATAGCCGGGCAGCATGTCGGTCACGGTCAACGCGCCGTTCAGCTCGTAAATCGTCGCTCCCACCCCCCCGTACTCGCCGGTCGTCATGAAGCGCAAATCCTCCACCCTCGATTCCGGATAGTACACGGTGTAGGGGTCCAAACTCGAGACCATGGATTCGATGCCCGTTTCCATCAAGGCCCCCGGTTGGATCTCATCCACGTAATGGATGTTCAGCTCGCGAAACAGCGCGTTGAGGATTTCGAGCTGCTTCGAGATTTCGAAATAATTCTCCCGCACGGGCGTGGTGAAAGCCCATCCCGCCGCACCCAACAGCGCGATCACCACCCAGTGCTTGGCGTTCATTCGTCGGCCCGTCCTTCCTTCATGCATGGTTACTCCGGTTTCGATTCGGCGCCGCGCTGGGACACGTGCGCTTCGAGCCGGCGAATCAATTTCTTCATCGCGGTTTGGCAAACGGTCCAATCGGGCATCTCCTTTCCCACAAAGATGAGCACGATGGCCCATTGTTCGCCCCGTTCCTCCACGAGTTGTTCAAAGGAACCCCGTTCGAGCCGCCACGCCTCGCGCACCCAACGCTTCACCTGGTTGCGGTCCACGGCGCGCTTGAACTTGCGCTTCGGGACGCTGATCATCAGCTGCGACGGCACCGGGTGGGTCAATTCCACCGGCATGCAGCGAACGAGAAACGGAAAGGACTTGACGACCTCCCCGGCTTCAAACGCCCGATCGATGAGGATGCGGGATTTGAGGTGCTGGGGTTTGGGGAACCCATAAGGTCGCGTCCCCAAGGCCTTACTTTTGGTTGATGTACTGCTCGATGGCCATGGTCATCGACGGCGCTTGGGGCAGCGGAGCGGCAATGTCCACCCGCAGCTTCGCCTGCTCTGCGGCTTGGGCCGTGGTGCTTCCGAAGGTGGCAATGCGCGTTTCGCCTTGCACGAAGTCGGGGAAGTTTTTGAACAGGCTCTCGATGCCGCTGGGGCTGTAGAACACGAGCATGTCGTACTTCACATCGCTCAAGTCGCTGAGGTCCGAACATACGGTCCGGTACATCATCGCCTTGGAATAGTCGACTTTGATTTCGTCGAGCAACTGGGGAATGGACGGCTTGAGCAGGTCGCTGCACGGCAAGAGGAATTTCTCCTTTTTGTGCTTCTTCAAGCTGTCGACCAAATCCTGAAACCGCTGCTTCCCATGGAAAATCCGCCGCTTGCGGTATGTCACGTACTTCTGCAAGTAAAACGCCGTGGATTCGCTGATGCAGAAGTATTTCATCGTATCGGGCACCTCAACACGCAAGTCCTCCGCCAAGCGGAAGTAATGATCCGCCGCGTTGCGCGAGGTCAGGATCACCGCGGTGTGCGAAGCCAAATCAATGCGTTGCTGCCGGAATTCTTGCGCATCAATCCCTTCCACGTGAATGAACGGGCGGAAATCGATGGTCAGTTTCTGACGTTCGGCCAAATCGAAGTACGGAGATTTTTCCGTGGTCGGTTTGGGCTGCGAGATCAGGATGGTCTTGATCTTTTTTGCCATGGAAAGGTGGTCGTTCAATGCCCTCCCCCACCACCTAAGAGCACTGAAATCAGCACCCAAGAGGGAATGAGTTCGAGTGTGCAAAGGTACGCAAAACCCCAACCAATTGAAAGGGTGTTTACGCGCATCAATTGCACGAGCCGAAAGCTGCGCCAACCGAGAAATATCAAATAAGATCCCAAGACGAGGCGTTGGCCCCATTGGATGTCCTCGAGGACGCGGCTTTGGACCGCCGTCAGCAGCACCAATCCCGCAGCCACCGCCGTCCAAGCACTGCGCAGCAAGCGGTCGGTTTCGCCGTGTTGCCAAGTGGCCTCGTTCGCTTCTGCCATCCAACCTGCCGCCTGCCGTGCGAGCCAGCGCAAAGGAAGCGTCAGGAATCCCAGCAACACCCCCCACAAAGCGTGCTCCATCGCAGAAGCAGCAGGAAGGTGCAACTCCGGAGGCAGGTCGCTCATCGCCGGTCCGGCCCAACTTCCCAATCCTGCGGCCCAACCCAACATGCCCCACCCGCAGAGTCCCACCACGTGGCTCAAGACCACTCCGATGGTGCGCCCCCCTTCCACATGCCGCCCGAGCCACATGGCCCGCGGATTGACCAGGCTGCTCCAGGTGAGCCCCCATTCTCCCGCATGCACCACCCGCAATGCCGCCAATGCCGCCACGCCCACGGTCATGGCGACCAATGCGGGCAACAGCACATCCCAGGGAGGGGTCGGAAGGGGAGTTCCATCGAACATGGCGCAAAGTTCGTCAATCTCGATGAGGCGCGACGGATAGGATTTGGCGTCCCCAAATTCGGCCTCCTTCAATCGCCACCACCCAATGCGGACCCGGTGCCGAGGGCAATCCATTTTCGCGGGTTCCGTCCCAAAACCACGTGGTCACCGACCCGGCGGATGGGATGGGGGTGTGGCGTTGGATGCAGTTTCCGGACGCATCGAAGATGGAGAATTCGTCTACTGGACGGTGGGCGTCGATTCGGATTTGGCCCCACTCGACATCGAAAGGAATGCAGGTTTGGGGTGCGATGCTGAGGTCGGTATCCCGTCGGGGGTCTGGGGCGGTGCGGTGATTGGGCCTGCCCGGTGTGGGCCCCCAAAGCGATGGCGCCCATGCGCCAGGATTCGGGTGAAACCGCTCCCAGCTGGTCCCTTCTTCCAGCCGATCCAGCGGGTCGAAGCGCTGGCGTGAGGACCACAGCGTGTCCACCAGGCACCATTCCGTGCCGGACCATTCGGCCAACGAAACGCGCCGATCGCCGTGCAACGAGGGCAACTCCGCAGGGAGCACGATTCCGCCAACCTGCCGCTGCGGGCACCGCGCCCATGCTACCGGCATTCCTGAAGGAACGGCCCATTCCACCCGCCCCAAGGCCTCCCAATCTGCAGGGCCGGGTGAATCGTTCGTGCTCCAACGCACGCTGCTCGTTCGCGCCCAGCCTTCGCCCTCGGCGACCACCTCCAAAAACGGTTCATCCGCGCTCCCGACCCAGCTGAAGCACTCGTTGAGTCGCCACGTTGCTGCAGCGAACGACGGTTCAGCCGCGTTCACCCCGGCTACGTTGCCTGCCGCGTCCATCACAGAATGGGGAGCCGCCCCGTTGGGCCACCGCCAAGCACGCCGCGATTCCACCCCGGAATCCCAATCCTCCACGTCCACTTCCGTGGCTCCATTTGGCGGAACAAGCGGCTCCGAGAACCACCAAGCCACCCCTTCATCCGTTTCCACGATGGCCTGCAACTGCGGCGGCTGCTCGTCCAGCCAATCAGGCCCTGCCTCGAACCATCCTGGTGTGGCACCCGACGGGCAGGTTCGCCAGTTGCGCCCATCAGCCACGGGTCCGTTCACATCACAGCGTTCCAAACTCAAGCCCAGGTCTTCTTCGTTGCGCTCCGCGTGCCAGCAGTTCGTGTACCGAAACGACTCGAGTTCCCTTCCGTCCGCATCCCTCAATGCCAGGTGACCCGATGAATTGGGCAGATCGATGGGAACAACGACCGAAGCCCCCGGTTCCACCTTCCTCGCGGATGCAGCGACGCCGTTCACTGTGACCCCCGCGGCTTCGATGACCTGCGCCGAGCGATTCGTCCATTCCACGAAGGCGGGCATTCCGGGCCAACTGGGTGGGGGACGGACCGCAATCTCGGTTACCGTCAGGTCGCCCGGTTCGGGAAAGGCCGCGAGCGAGTCGACGATGAGCAAAGGAGGAACCGAATCCCTTGGAGCGGCGCACGTGCGCAGGCCAGAAAGGATGTAGGGCCCCTGTGGGGGCAGGTCGCCCGACCACGTCGCCACGGTCGCTGAAGTGGGTGCAAGTGGCAGGCTTCCCGGGGATGCGTGCCACGAAATGCTTCCGCGAATGAGCGGTGCAACCGGTTGATTGAATTCGATTTCACCTCGGTTCGCAGTCAGCGGTCGCACGGAATGCACTGCGAGCGGAACCGCTGGATGGGGAGGTGGGGATTCGTTGCCGGTGCCCGGTGAAGCGGGTGATTCTGGCGCCCAATGCGCTGCGATGCCGCACGCCCCGCGTTGCTGCAGGGCGACCGCATGCCCGCCACCAACCCCCTGCCACCACGCCCGTTCGTAGGTCAATTCGTCCAGGGTCAACCCGTCCAGCCGGGTGAGGGCAAGCCGCTCTCCGGCATCGGTCAGCGCTCCCGCCAACGGCGCGTGGGCTTGCCGAACGGAAGCGGCGATGCGGGTGGTGTCCGACGAGGCGACGAACCGACCACCGGGTTCGAGCAGGCCGTCCCAAGGCGCAAGCGCCACCAGCGGGGACGCATTGGGCCCCTCGTGCAGGATGAGTTGGTCGATGCGTTGGTACGTGGAGCTGAAGTTGGTGATTTCCAACCATTCCGTTTCCGGAAATCCCGCGCTCGGAGTGGGGTCCGCCATGATTTCCGTAAAGGCCAAATCCCCAGCCCGAGCCCCATCTGCCGGCACCCACATCGCAATCGAAACCAATCCTTCAGCCGCGTTTCCCAACGTGTCCTCCACCGCCTCGAGTCGGAGCGGAGTCGGCACGCCCGCAGGAAGCCCCCCAGGCGGCTGCAGGCATGCGATTGAACTCGGGGTGTCCCAGGTGCACAGCGCCCCGACCTCCTCCGGCCAAAACCCCACCGGGTGCCGCCCCAACGCTTCCGAGAATTGCACGTGGAACCGCCCGTCCGCCCGCACCTCGCTCTCCAGTATGAACGGCGCCAAGGTGTCCGGTTCAAACGCGCAATCGGGCACCACCTCCAGCCGAAAGTCCTGGGTGTGGCTCGTGGTGTATTCCGCCGTCAAGGCGAGGCACCGGGGCAGGCCTTCCGCCGCGAGCAGCGGAGTGAAGACCGGTTCGCCGGCCGGCCGAATCAGGAGGGTGCCGATTGCGGAACCCGGGGGGACTCGCCACCGAAATTCTGCGTCCAGTCCTTCGGCGAACTGACCCGGTACGAGCGCCGCGGTGCTCGAGGCCCCGCTGTGCCAATAGGTGGCCGCGAGCGGATCGTCCGACCCCGTAGTGCCGAGTTCCAGGGTCATCCACGCAACGCTGTCCGGATCAAGGGCGTAGGCCGTCAACGTGCTGCGGTTCGCGTTCGAACCCGCGAGGGCCTGCACCCAGCGCCACCGCAGGTCGATTCCGTCGCCGGGAGGGTCATCGAGGCACCGGCGGATGGTCGCCGAACCGGCCTCCTGGGCGTCGAGGTTGGCCGCCGTGAGCGTGCAATGCCACTTGGCGGTGTCGCCTTGCCAAATTGGGGTTTGGCCCCATGCCCCGAAGGCATGCGCTCCCCACCACGCGGCCTGCATCAGCCGCCCCATTGCCCTCCAATCCATCGCCTCAATCGTTCGTTCGCAACAAAGTTCGCGCAAGTGAAACCGCGGAGCAACGACGCGCGTAAACTCCCGGCAAACGCGCATAAATTTCTGCCCGATGAACCAGGGAAAAACGAGCCGACCGCTGCGATTGGCGGTTGTGGGTGCCACCGGCATGGTGGGGGAGACGATGTTGAAGGTGCTCGAGGAGCACCAGTTGCCGTTGGCGGATTGGCTGCCTGTGGCGAGTGCTCGAAGCGTGGGCAAACGGCTGACCGTGCAGGGCATGGAGCGCGAAGTGGTGGGCTTGGAAGCCGCCGTGGAGTGGGCCCCGGATGTGGCGCTGTTCAGCGCGGGCGGGGCGACCTCGTTGGAGTGGGCGCCGCGGTTTGCGGAGCGCGGAACGACCGTCATTGACAACAGCAGTGCTTGGCGGATGGACCCCTCGTGCCCGCTCGTTGTGCCCGAAGTGAACGGACACGCCATCGGCGAGGAACACCTCATCATCGGCAACCCCAACTGCACCACGATGCAGCTTGTCATGGCGTTGAAGCCCATCCACGACCGGTGGGGCATCGAACGCGGCGTGGTCAGCACTTACCAAAGCGTCACCGGCACCGGCGTCGCCGCAGTGGCCCAGCTCGAGGCCGAGCGCGCCGGAAGCGATGAGGTGGAGCGCGTTTACCCGCATCCGATTGACAAGAACTGCATCCCGCATTGCGACGTGTTCACCGAGAACGGCTACACGAAGGAGGAGATGAAGGTGTGGAACGAGACGAAGAAGATCCTCGAGGACCCCAACGTGGCGCTGAGTTGCACCGCGGTTCGGGTGCCCGTCGTGGGCGGCCACAGCGAGTCGGTCTACCTCGAGCTCGCGCGCGCATACGATTTAGACGAAGTGCGTGCCGCGTTGGAAGCGTTCCCCGGGGTCGTGGTCCAAGACGACCCGGCTCGCAACGCTTATCCGATGCCCGCTGCTGCGGCGGGTCGCGATGAGGTGTTCGTGGGGCGCTTGCGCCGGGATTTGTCCCATCCGCGGGGGCTGCACCTGTGGATTGTGGCGGATAATTTGCGCAAAGGGGCGGCCACAAATACGGTCCAAATCGCTGCCCACCTCCACCGCTCCGGGCGCTGGGCTTGATGGTCTGCGCGCGGCGGCTATCTTTCGGGCCGAAAACCGCGCACCATGTTGGCACCTCGCTTCCTCCTCGTTGCTCTGATCGCCTTGGCCTCAACGGCTTGGGGCCAGTCCCTGACCCTGACCGGCCGCTGCGTGGAGCAGGGCACGAACCAGCCCCTCATCGGCGTGGCGGTGTACGCTCCCGGCACGTCGGCCGGCGCCTTCACCGACCTCGATGGCGCCTTCCAAATGACGGTCCGCGGCACCGGTGAACGCGCCATCGAGTTCCAAATGATCGGCTACGCCCAGCAGTCCGTCCGCGTCACCCTCCCCGCATCCGGCTCCGAACGGCGCGACCTCGGGGAAATCGCATTGACCTCCATGACCATCGGCCTCGAGGAAGCCCAGGTCATCGCGTCCGTCGCCCTCGATCGCGCGACGCCCGTGGCCGTTTCGACCCTCGATGCGCGCACCATTGAGGAGGTGCAGGGGGACCGCGAACTCGTGGAGACCCTGAACATCACGCCGGGGGTGTACGCGACGAAGGGCGGAGGCGGATTTGGCGACAGCCGCATCAACATCCGCGGCTTCGACCAGCGGAACGTGGCGGTGCTCATCAACGGGATTCCGGTGAATGACATGGAAAACGGCTGGGTGTACTGGTCGAATTGGGCGGGACTGGGCGATGCCGTCAGCACGATGCAGGTGCAGCGCGGGTTGGGTGCTTCGAAGCTCGCCATCAATTCGGTGGGGGGGACGCTGAACATCATCACGAAGGCCACGGATGTGGAGCGCGGGGCGAGTTTGGTCCAAAACCTGACCGACTACGGCCGCTACAAAACCATGCTCAGCCTCAGCACCGGCGTGATGGACAACGGCTGGGCGGTGAGCGCCGTCGGCAGCCGCACGAGCGGAAACGCCTACGTCGACGCGACCTTCATCGACGCGTGGAGCTACTTCCTCACCGCCGCGAAGGATTTCGGCGGGCAGCGCCTCGTTTTCACGGCCATCGGCGCGCCCCAAACCCACGGCCAGCGCCGAGGCAACCTGACGGTCGAGCGCTTCAACGACTTGCAAGCCCTGGGCTACGAGGCGCACCGCTGGAACGACGATTGGGGCCTGCTCGACGGCGAAGTCCTCAACGCGCGCGTGAACCGTTACCACAAGCCGCAGGTCGCGATGAACCACTACTGGCAGGTCAGCGAGCGCACCCACCTCGCCACCAGCGCGTACGTGAGCTTCGGTCGGGGATGGGGCTCGCGCTACGACGGCACGAGCACGCCGCGCCTGAGCGAAACGCTGACGACGCTGGATGAATTCGGGGATGCGGAAACACGGACGGTGAAGACGACGCTCAATTGGGACTACCTCTACCAATCGAACAGCACGAACACCCAACCGGTGACCTACGCGGCGAATCAAATCGCCTACAACGAAGCGGTGGGCGCGTGGTCGGACACCCTGCACATGGCGGGAGATCCCGTCACGGTGGATGGCCAGCCGGTGGTCGGCGGGCGCACGCGGAGCAGCTTGGAGCGGGCGCACAACGATCATTTTTGGACGGGCGTGCTGTCGACGTTGCATTCGGAGCGGAACGAAAAGGTGAGCCTGATCGCGGGCATCGATGCGCGGTTTTACAGCGGCAAGCACTACACGACCGTGGACAACCTGCTGGGCGGGGACTTTTATTTGCAGTCGTTCAGCAGCACGGATGGTTACGGCGTGAATCCGGATTATGCGCTGATGGCGCGGCCGGGGGATGTGGTGGATTACGATGACGTGGGGCGCGTGGGCTACGCGGGTGGATTTGGCCAAATCGAATACAACCACAACGGCCTCTCCGCCTTCGCGGCCGCGACCCTCAGCTACACCACCTACCGCCGCATCGACCCCTACAAGTACTTCCGTTACGAAGAAACGGGCGTTCAGCCGGTCACCACCATCGACCCGTTGACCGGCGTCGCCACCACCGCCGATGAATTCGTTTACGGCATCAAAAGCGAGCGCGCAGGCAGCATCGGCTACAACGCGAAGGCGGGCGGCAGCATCGAAATCGGTGAGCGCAGCAACGCCTACGTCAACGCGGGCTACTACTCGCGTGCGCCGTTCCTTCCCTACGTCTTCACGAACTTTTCCAACATCCTCACCGCCGAGCAGCTCACGAACGAGAAGGTCCTCGCAGCCGAACTCGGCTACCGCGTGCGCTTCCGCAAACTCGCCGTCGACCTCAACGCGTACCACACGCAATGGCGTGACAAGACCATCCTGTCCGCCCCCTTGCTCCGCCCCGACGGCACCGAATACCGCGCCTTCATCCGCGGCCTCACCCAAACCCACGACGGCATCGAGCTCGAAGTCCGCAGCCAGCCCACCCGCTGGCTCGAGGTCGGCGGCATGGCGTCCTTCGGCAATTGGCGCTGGGAGAACAACGTGGAGGCCGCCATCACGGCGGAGGAAGGCGGCGCCGTCATCGATTCGCTGTACATCTATTCCGCGGGCTTGAAGGTGAGCGATGCGCCTCAAAGCCAAATCGGATTCCTCGCCAACACCACGCTCCCCTCCGGCATCCGCCTCGGCGCCTCCTACGTCTACAACTGGAACCTCTTCGCCCAATTCAACGTCGACTCCGACCGCACGAACCCGGACTACGCGGGCCTTCAGCCGGTCGAACTGCCGGCCTACGGCTACCTCGACCTTCGCGCCAGCAAGGTCTTCCGGCTCGACGGTTGGAACTGCCGCCTCGGCGTCAACGTCCAAAACGCCCTCGACAACATCTACATGAACGAGGCCGATGAGACCTTTTTCACTGACCCGTTCACCGGAGACAAGCTCCAGGGCACCGTCGGCAATGGCCGCCTCGAAGGCTACTGGTCCTACGGCCGCACCATCAGCCTTTCCGTCAAGGTTGAGGTGTGAAATGTTAAAAACACGATGAGAAAACCAAATTAACAAAGTTGATATAGCCGTTCATTTACCTTGCTCTCGTTCTAAAATTCAATGAAAAATGAGCAAGGTTTTTACTTCGGTTTGGGGGTTGGCGGCAGCGGTTATTGCGCTGTCTTTGGCTGGTTGCAAGGTGGATGGTTGCACGGATGCCGATGCCGTGAACTACGACCCAACGGCGGACAATTTTGACGGTTCATGCGAATACGAAGGCCAAATCGTATTGTGGTATGGCCAAGCCGCCAGTGCAGAATTGATTGATTGGCAGAGCGCGAGTTTGAACTTTTACGTGGACGGCCAAATCGTCGGCTCCACTTCCACAACGCAGTATTGGACGGGGGCTCCCGACTGCGGCGATAACGCGTCGATCACCATCACGAAGGACTTGGGCAAATCCACTTCGCTGGCCGCTACGTATGAGGTGGTGGACGATTGGGGGGACACGTGGTGGTCCGGGGTGTTGAACTTCCAGGCGAACACGTGTTTGCAATTGGAGCTCACCCTTTGAGTTCATCAACCTCGAGGAATCAAAAAGGCCGCCCCATCGAGGGCGGCCTTTTCGTTTCGTGGAGCCGATGAGCGGACTCGAACCGCTGACCTACGCATTACGAATGCGTTGCTCTACCAGCTGAGCTACATCGGCGAAAACCGGACGGCAAAGATACGCAAGATTTCGCCCAAGGGTTTCAACTTTGGCCCGAAAAAATTTCGCCCCCTGTCAGTCCTTGTCAGAAGGATCCATCAGCTGCAGAATGGACTGGGCAATCACCGCCCCTTCGTGGTCCCCCACGAGGTGCAGGTGCTCGAGCAAACTCGCCACGCGCTGCCGACTTTGGAACAGCTGCCGCGCGAGCGCGTTGATTTGTTCGCGCCGGTGGTCGCGGTCGGTGATTTCGGCAAAGGCTTGCCGGATGATGCCGAGGAGTTGGTCTTCGTCCCACGGTTTTTCGAGGTACCAGTGGATTTTGCCGTCGTTGAGCGCTTGGCGGACCAAATCCAAATGCCCATAAGCCGTGATCAAGATGCGCTGCAAATCCGGGAAGTCGCGCAGGGTGCGTTGGAGGAATTCGAGTCCGGTGCCCTCGGGCATGATTTGGTCGGTAATGAGCAAATCCACGGGCTGATCCGCAAGCACCATCAGCCCTTCGTTCATCGACGCGGCGGTCAGGACTTTCAGGTGCTTCCGGAACGCCGCCCGAAACGCGAACAAATTCGCCGGCTCATCGTCGACGTACAATACCACGAAATCTTGCAGGGGCATTTTGGCCAATTGAAAGTCAAAACTAACCCTTCCATTCCCTCGCTGCAATGTTAAGGGAATGTGAAATTTTAGGCGAAGGGCGGGTTCAACAGGACGAAGTGGTCCCGTTTGAACCCGTTGTGGATTCGCGGGTTTTGCCAATTTTCGCAAAAGTAACGTCCGGACGCCTGTGTGGAAGCGTGACTTGAGTCGGTTCGAATTGGGAGGAAAAAAGGGAATTTCGCAGCCGAAAACTAACCCCTCAACACAGTTGAACATGTCTCAAATGTTTCGATTCGCCCTCCTGGGCCTTTTCTGTGCGTTGACCTCCGTGTCGATGGCGCAGATTGTCGGTAAGGTGACGGATGCCTCCACCGGAGGTGCGCTTCCGGGTGCAACCGTCATGGTCGAAGGTGCCACCTCAGGCGTTGCTGCTGCTGCGGATGGTACGTTCTCGTTGAACGCCCAACCCACTGGCAACATCACCGTATCCTTCATCGGATACGAAACGGCCCTGCTCGCTGCGAAGGCGAACATGGGGGTCATTTCATTGGAGCCGACGGCGCTCGGTTTGGCCGCTGCAACCATCATCACGAACGTGGTGGACGTGGCGAAGGAGCGCGAAACCCCGGTAGCGGTTTCGACGATTTCTCCCGCTGAAATCGCGCTGAAGGTGGGTAACCAAGAGTTCCCGGAAATCATGAACCGCACGCCCGGCGTTTACGCCACGAAGCAGGGCGGTGGATACGGAGACTCGCGCATCTCGTTGCGCGGTTTTGACCAGCGCAACACGTCGTTCCTCATCAACGGCCAGCCGGTCAACGACATGGAGAACGGTTGGGTGTACTGGTCGAACTGGCAGGGGTTGACGGACGTGGCTTCCGGCATCCAAATCCAGCGCGGCCTCGGAGCTTCTCGCCTCGCAGTCCCTTCCGTGGGCGGTACGGTCTCCATCTTCACGAAGGCCGCCCAAATGGAGCGCGGCGGTTCCATTTCCGAAACCATCGGTAACGACGGCTACATGAAGACGTCGGTGAGCTACAGCTCGGGCAAGAACGAGAACGGCTGGGCCTCTTCGTTCCTCCTCAGCCAGTGGTCAGGCGACGGCTACGTCTACGGCACGGCCGGTGCAGGCACGACCTACTTCGGTGCCATCGGCTACCAGCCCGACGGATCGAAGCACGCGTTGAACTTGTCGTTCTTGGGCGCAGGCCAATGGCACCACCAGCGCGACGCGTGGGTGTCCATCCGCGACTACGAGAACTTCGGTGAAGAAGGCATCGACCGCCGCTGGAACACCGACGCCGGTTTCATGACCATCGACGGGGAGAAGACGGAGTACAACATGCGCCGCAACTTCTACAACAAGCCGCTCGCGACGTTCAACTGGGATTGGACGATCACCGAAAACTTGACGTTGAACACGTCGGTCTACGGTTCAGCAGGTCGCGGTGGTGGCACGGGCCCCCGCGGTCAGTACTTCCGCAACGGTGCCATCAACAACCACCCGTACAATGCGGATTTGACGGAGCACTACCTCGAGGACAGCCTCGGTTCGCGTGACGCAGACGGCTTCATCGACTTCGATGCGGTGGTGGCAGCGAACATTGCTACGACCACGGGCTACGGCACCACCGATTCGTTGACGTCGAGCGCATTCTACGGCCAGCTCATCGGTTCGAACGGCTACAACGGTGAGGACGTGAACCGCGCCGTGGAAGTGCGCCGCGCTTCGATGAACTCGCACGACTGGGTCGGCGTGATCTCGAACTTGGAGTACAACAAGGACAACTTGCGGGCATCGGTTGGTTTGGACCTCCGCAACTACAAGGGCTACCACTACCGCGCCTTGAACGACCTGATGGGCCTCGATGGCTACTACTCGACGGGCAACCAGAACAGCATGGGCCAAGTGCTCAACACGACCATCGACGCCGATCCCTTCCGCAACACGGGCTTGAACGGTCCGAAGATGGACTACTACAACGTGGGTGTGGTGAAGTGGGCCGGTTTCAACGGACTCGTGGAGTACAACAACCAAGACGATTTGACGGCGGTGGTCCAAGCGGGTTTCTCCCTCCAGTCGTACCAGCGCGAGGACTACTTCGACCAGCCGAACCTGCCCATCTCTGACGTGGCCACCATCAACGGCGGCTACATCAAGGGCGGTGCGAACTACAACATGAGCGAAGCTTCGAACGTCTTCTTCAACGCGGGCTTGATCTCGCGTCAGCCGAACTTCGACGCCGTGTTCCCGAACTACGCGAACGTGGTGAACGAGGATTTGGAGAACGAGCAAATCACGTCCTTCGAAATCGGCTACGGCTACCGCAGCGAGAACTTGACGGTCAACGTGAACGCGTACGCTACGACGTGGGGCAACCGCTTCGTCACCCAGTCGGTGGACGTGGCAGTGAACGACTCGACGATGCAGGAAGGAATCGCGCAGTTCCGCGACGTGGACGTTCAGCACAACGGCATTGAAATCGAGGCGAACTACTACCCGATGAACGGCTTGAAAGTGACGGGTATGCTGTCGCTCGGCGATTGGACGTACACGAAGAACTTCGATGCGACCATCTTCGACGAGAACCAAAACGAGCTGGGCACGGCGACCTTGTACACCGAAGGTGCGAAGGTGGGTGACGCGGCTCAGTTGACCGGTTTCTTGGGTGTGGATTACCGCATCAACCGCACATTCAACGCCGACTTGACGGCGCGCTACGTGGACGGCTTGTACGCTGATTACTCCATTAACGGAGACTTCTTGAATCCGGACAACGCGGGTGCGTTGCAGTTGCCTTCGTACGCACTGGTCGACTTGGGCTTGACCTCGCGTTTCGACTTCCTCGGAACCAACGCCAGCTTCCGCGTGAACGTGAACAACTTGTTCGACACGGTGTACATCGCGGAGTCGAACACGAACATCCACGCCGCGGAGGATGCGCCGGCTGAGGAGTTGTGGAACGGCATTGACAAGCGCAACTTCGTGTGGTTCGGTTTCGGCCGCACGTGGAACGCGACCTTGAAGATCAACTTCTGATCTGCGGACAACGCTTTGCGAAAGGGGACCCGGTGAGGGTCCCCTTTTTTTTGCTCCGCTGTGATTGCAATCCCCACTTTCGAGGGATCCGTTGAGCGGGGGCGGGGGGAGGGGCCGAATCCGCCGCATAAGCGCCCGCCTTTTGCACGAAGTGGGGATTTCAATTCCAGCGGAGGTCATCGCCACCTCGGCAAAGGGGCCGATTCAGTGAATCGCACGAAAAAAGGGCGGCCAAACGGCCGCCCTTTTTTCATACGCGTGCACGCTCAGGCAATGACGTCGCCCGCCGCCGTGCCCTCTTCCGGAGTCACGAAGCGCAACCCGCCATCGGCGGTGGAGGCCATGAGCACCATGCCCTGGCTCTCCACGCCGCGCAGCTTCCGCGGCGCGAGGTTGACGAGGACGCACACGCGCCGCCCCACGACTTCTTCGGGGGTGAAATGCTCGGCGATGCCGGAAACCACCGTGCGCTCGTCGAGGCCGGTTTGGATGGTCAATTGGAGGAGCTTCTTTGCCTTCGGAACGGGGACGCAAGCCGTCACTTCCCCCACCCGGAGGTCGAGCTTCATGAAGTCGTCGAAGGTGCAGGTGTCCTTCAACGGCTCGACGGTGCGGTCGGCAGGTTGATCAAGGCGGGCGCGCATCATTTCCGCCCATTCCGCATCGACCTTAGCGAACAGGATGGGCAGGTCGCCCAGCGCCGCCCCTGCCGCCACGAGATCCGCCCGGGCATCCGACCAGCGCAGGTCGGCCACGCCGAAGGCCTCGGCGAGCTTGGCCGCCGTTCGGGGCAGGAAGGGCTCGAGCAGGATGCCGAGGTTCGCCGTGATTTGCGTGCAGACGTGGAGCAGGGTGGCCGCCCGCTCGGGGTCGGTTTTCGCCACTTTCCACGGCTCCGTCTCCGTCATGTACTTGTTGCCCAGCCGCGCCACGCCCATCGCCTCCTGCAGGGCGTCCCGGTACCGATGGCGCTCGATGAGGTCGCCGATGCGCCCCGGAGCCGCCGCCAACGCGGAAAGCACCCCCTCGTCCTCCGCCGTGAACGCTCCCGCAGCCGGCACGCAGCTCCCGTGGAACTTCCGGTTGAGCACGAGCACCCGGTTCACGAAGTTTCCCAGCACGTCCGCCAGTTCGTTGTTCACCCGCTCCCGGAAGTCGTGCCAGGTGAACTCGCTGTCCTTTTGTTCCGGCATGATCGAAGCGAGCACGTAGCGCAGCTCTTCGCTCCGATCCGGGAACTCTTCCAGGAAGTCCTTCACCCAGACTGCCCAATTGCGCGAGGTGGAAATTTTTTGGCCTTCCAAGTTCATGAAGGCGTTCGCGGGCACATTCACCGGCAGGTTGTAACCGCCATGTTCCTTCAGCAGAATCGGGAAAATCAGGCAGTGGAACACGATGTTGTCCTTGCCGATGAAGTGGACCAAATCCGACTCCGCCGACTGCCACCACGCGCGCCAATCCTGCCCATTCGCCTCGCACCACTCCATCGTGCTCGTGATGTACCCGATCGGCGCATCCAGCCACACGTAGAGCACCTTGCCGTCCGCCCCTTCCACCGGCACGGGCACCCCCCAGTCCAAATCCCGCGTCATCGCCCGCGCCTGCAACCCCCCGTCAATCCAGCTCTTGCACTGCCCGACAACGTGCGCCTTCCAAGCCGACGCGTCGTGGTGCAGCGCGCCTTCGAAGCGCCCCTCCTCGATGTACTCCCGGAGCCACCCCTCATGCCGGTCCATCGGCAGGTACCACAGCGTCGTGTCCTTCAACACGGGCGTGGCGCCACTGAGCGTCGACTTCGGTTCGATGAGGTCGGTCGGCGACAACGCGCTCCCGCACTTCTCGCACTGGTCCCCGTACGCCCCCGGCGCCTCGCACTTCGGGCACGTCCCCGTGATGTATCGATCCGCGAGGAACTGCTGCGCCTCCGGGTCGAAAAACTGCGCCTCCGTCTTCACCTCAAACGACCCCTTTTCGAGGAGCGTCAGGAAGAACTCCTGCGCCACTTGGTGGTGCTTCGCGCTGCTCGTTCGGCTGTAGTGATCGAACGAAATGTCGAGGCTGCGGAAGGCGGCTTGCATTTCCTCGTGGTACTTGTCCACGATTTCGCGGGGGGTGACGCCGTCCTTCTTCGCGCGCAGGGTGATGGCCGCGCCGTGTTCGTCCGAGCCGCAGACCCACAGCACGTCGTGGCCGGCACTGCGGCGCCAGCGGGCGTGGATGTCGGCGGGCAGGTAGGCGCCGGCGATGTGGCCGATGTGGATCGGACCGTTCGCATAGGGCAGGGCGGAGGTCATGAGCACGCGTTGCATGGCAAGTCGTTTTTGAAGGGCCAAATTTCGCACATTCCCCCTCACGTTCGAGATTCCATTTCCGCGTTGCATCTTGCGTCCATGCAGCCCCGCCCCCTCTCCTCCGGCGACCGCATCGCGCTGGTCGCCCCCGCCCGCTTCACGACTTCGGAAGCCGCCGCCGAAGCGGCCGAAGCCATCGCCGCGGCGGGGTTCGAACCGGTGGTCCCCCCGGGCCTGTTCGCCCGCGACGGCCAATTCGGCGGCACGGATGCCCACCGGGCGGAGGAGCTGAACGCGGCCTTCCGCGACCCGTCGATCCGCGCGGTTTGGGCGATGCGCGGCGGCTACGGATGTGCCCGGTTGCTCCCCCTCCTTGACGGAGCGGCCATGCGCGCCGACCCCACCTGGATCGTCGGTTTTTCCGACGTCACGGCGTTGCATGCATGGGCCGGTCACCACGGCGTGGCCAGTTTGCACGCCGCGGTCGCCGGAACACAGGCCCGGACCGCCGACGCGGAGCTGCTCTGGTCCGCCCTGCGAAATCCCGCTCCGTTCACCGCCGGCCGCTGCCTCGGCCTGCCCGACGAGCGGCCCGTCGTGGGCGGCAACCTGAGCGTGCTGTTCAGCCTCCTCGGCACCCCGTGGTTTCCGAAAGTGGACGGCGCGTGGCTGCTGGTCGAGGACCTGGACGAGTACCTCTACCACCTCGACCGCATGTGGAACAGCTTGAAGTTGGCCGGCGTGCTGGATCGCATGCACGGCCTCGTCGTGGGCGCGTTTTCGGATTTGCGCGACAACACCCGGGCCTTCGGCCAAACCACAGACAACCCCTTCAGCCGGGACCTCGAGGACATGCTCCGCGAGCACGTTCCCGCCTCGAAGCCCATCGTCCGCAACGTCCCCGTGGGACACGGCCGAGAAAACCGACCGGTGGTGTTGGGATGACGGGGGGTGAAGTACATTTGGCCTTCAAACCAGAAGCCATGTACGGAAAGCTGCAAGCCCACCTTCAAAACGAATTGAAAGAAATCGAAGCCGCTGGCCTGTTCAAGCGGGAGCGCGTCATCGCCAGCCCGCAGGACGCGGAAATCACGTTGGCAGACGGTTCGAAGGTGCTCAACTTTTGTGCGAACAACTACCTCGGGTTAAGCAACCACCCGCGGATTTTGGAGGCGGCGAAGCGGGCCATTGACAGCCATGGATTTGGCATGTCCTCCGTGCGCTTCATTTGCGGCACCCAAGACATTCACAAGGAATTGGAACAGGCGATCGCCGACTTCCACCAAACCGATGACACCATCCTCTACGCGGCGGCATTCGACGCGAACGGCGGGGTCTTCGAACCGCTGCTCGACGCGGCAGACGCCATCATTTCCGACAGCCTCAACCACGCGTCCATCATCGACGGCGTGCGCTTGTGCAAGGCGGCGCGTTACCGCTACGCGAACAACGACATGGCCGACCTCGAAGCGCAACTGAAGGCCGCGACAGAAGCTGGTCACCGCTTCAAACTCATCGTGACCGACGGCGTGTTCTCCATGGACGGCTACGTGGCCCAAATCGACAAAATCTGCGACCTCGCAGACGCCTATGACGCCTTGGTCATGGTGGACGAATGCCACGCAACGGGCTTCATTGGCGCCACCGGTCGCGGCAGCATCGAGTTGCGCAACGCGATGGGGCGCGTCGACATCATCACGGGCACCCTCGGCAAGGCCATGGGCGGTGCGATGGGCGGATTCACGACCGGTCGGAAGGAGATCATCGAGCTGTTGCGCCAACGCAGCCGCCCGTACTTGTTCTCGAATTCGTTGGCGCCGTCGATCGTGGGGGCGAGCATCGAGGCCTTCAAGATGCTGAGCGAGTCGACGGAACTGCGGGATCGACTCGAAGCGAACACGGCCCATTTCAAGGCGGGCATGCGCCGGGTGGGCTTGCCCATCAAGGACGGCGAGAGCGCCATCGTGCCGGTGATGCTGGGCGACGCCCGGTTGTCCCAGGTCATGGCCGACAAGCTCCTCGAGCGCGGCATCTACGTCATCGGGTTCTTCTATCCCGTGGTGCCGAAGGAGCAAGCCCGCATTCGGGTTCAGCTCTCCGCAGCGCACACCGTCGAGCAGCTCGACCAAGCCATCGAAGCGTTTGCGGACGTGGCGCGGGAGTTGGGCGTCATCAAAGGCTGACGTGGCGCGTTGGCTCGTTGTGGGGGGAGGGCTCGCGGGCACATTGGCCGCGGAGGCGCTGTGGCGCGCTGGTGAGGACGTGGTGCAGCGGGATGCGGGGAAGCCGAGTGCGTCGCGGGTGGCGGCCGGGATGTTCAACCCGGTTTCGTTTCGGCGGATCGTGGAGGTGTGGGACGCCGAGGAGCATCGCGCCGTGGCGGAGCAGACGTACCGGCGCTTTGAGGCGTTGCTCGGGGGCACGTATTGGCACGAGGTGCCGGTGGTGCGCGTGTTTCCGAATGCGGCGTATGCGGCCGATTGGCAGGCGCGATTGAATGAGGGGCATCCCGTTTCAAAGTGGATTGAACTCGATGAGGCGCAGGGATTGAACGCGCCGCATGGGGCGGGGCGGGTGAACGGATCGGGTTGGGTGGATGTGCCGGCGTTGTTGGACAATTGGGCGGCGTGGTGCCGGTCCGGGGCGGAGCGGTTGCAGTGGGAGGAGGGCGCGTGGTCGTGGGCCGATGGGTTGCCGGAGGGCGTGGATGGGGTGGTGGATGCTCGCGGGGTGGGGGCGGTGGGGGATTTGGCCCAATGGGGGATTCAAATCAACCCAAACCACGGGGAAGTGCTGACCCTCAAGCCCGGACGCTGGACCCAACCGTTCACCCTGAACGTGAACAAATGGCTGCTGCCGCAGCCCGATGGCCGGGCGCGACTTGGCGCGACGTACGGCTGGAACATCGAGGACGACCGGACGCTTCCTGGCACGGCGGCCGACCTGATGAAGGCGTTCGACGGAGTGCTTCATTCAAAACTGAATGAGACGGATGTGGACGAGCACCGCGCGGGGTTGCGGCCGGCTTCCCCGGATCGCCGTCCTTTCGTGGGGCGATTGAGCGCCCGCTATCCCTGGTACAGCATGTTGAACGGGTTGGGGACGCGGGGGGTGCTCGTGGGGCCGCGAGCGGCTGAAGACCTCGTTCGTCAACTCCTGACCGACGTTTCTCCACGCGATTTGACCCATCCTGCACGATTTCGTAGTTTCAACGAAATCTGAAGCATGGCGAAAGGCAAGAAGAAAAACAAGAAGGCGGAGGTCGTGGCCGTTCAGCAAATGGACGAGAAAGCCTACGAGGCCGCACGATCGCAATTCATCGAGCGCTGGTCGCAGTTGATGGTTCAATGGGGATTTCCGAAGGCGCTCGGCACCGTCCACGCGTACCTGCTGACCCAGGAGAAGGCGGCTTCGATGAAGGAGGTCCGGGAAGCAACCGGAGTGAGCCAAGGCACCGCGTACACCATGTTGCGGCGGTTGCGGGATTTGGGCCTTGCCCGCGAGGATCAAGGGAACGAGGAGCGCGAAGTGCGGTATGCGGTCGAGCGGGATGCTTGGCAGGTGGCGCTGGCGGTGTTGCGGGAACGGCGTGCGAAGGAGCTCGAACCGCTGTTGGAATTGCAGGCGTTGCTCGACGAACTTCCGGCTGCTTCTGGCCCGCAGGCGGAAGGCGATGCCGCCGTGTTCGCGGCGACGCTCGGGCCGTTCTTGCGGATGGCGAAGCAGGTGGACGGCTTCCTGACGGAGTTCACCGTGCAGGATGAGAAGGGGTGGAAGCGCTTGTTGAAGCGGTGGATAAGCCGTGCATGATTTGGCCTGAAAACGCTTCAGTCGTTGCGTGATTCGCCCTAATTTCGAACCAAATCCCATTCCCATGCTCAATCCAGAAATCACCGATGCCCTGAACCAGCAAGTCCAATTGGAAGCCCAAAGTTCGCACGCGTATTTGGCGATGGCGGTTTGGGCGGAGACCGCAGGCTACGATGGCACGGCGACGTTTTTGTATCGGCACGCACAGGAAGAGCGGGTGCACATGCTGAAGCTCATTCGGTTCATCAACGAGCGCGGAAGCAAGGCGGTGGTTCCGGCCCTCAGCGCCCCGAGCCCGTCGTTTTCGGGATTGAAAGAGGCCTTCGAGTCCGTGCTTGAGCACGAGACCCGGGTGACCCAAAGCATCAACGAGGTGGTGGATTTGTGCTTGAAAGTCAAGGACTACCCCACCTACAACTTCATGCAGTGGTACGTGGCGGAGCAGCTCGAGGAGGAAGGGTTGGCACGGCGCATTTTGGACCGGTTGGCCCTCGCAGGCGATGCGTCGGGTGCGCTGTACCACTTCGATCGCGACATCACCACCATGGAAGCAGCTGCTGAAGGGCCGACTGCATGAATTCGCGCATCCGAGCGTTGCTGTCCTTCGGGGCGTTTGCGTTGATGGGCTCGCTCATGGCGGGGACCGTGTGGTGGTCGTGGGAACAGGCGCAGCAGGAGCCGCAGCAGGAGGTCATCGATGATTTGAACACCACGGCGACCATGAATTCGTGGTACGTTTGCGGGTTCGCGGACGGTTGCGATTGGCCGCAATCCGTGAAGACGGGGGCCTTCCGCATTGGCGTGTTGGACCAGCCTGAGTTGCTGAAGTTCTTGATGAGCAACTGCCACTTGAACCAAATCGGCAACCAGGTCATCGAAGTGCAAGCCGCCCCCGAGTCCCCTTCGGATGCGTTTTTCCACATCCTGTGCGTTGGGGATGTGGAGTCGGATGCGTGGAAGGCGTATGCGAACGGTCGCCCGACGCTCATCGTCACCCTCAATGCTTCGGGCATCCCCGAAGGCGCCGTGGTCAACATCGACAACATCGGCGGGCGGGCGGTGATTCAAATTGATTCGGAACGCGCAGCTGAGCTGCAGATTTCAATAGGAAATGAACTGAAATCATGGGGGCAATGACGGTCATTCGTTTGGTGCTGGTTGCTTGGGCGGTCTGCGGCGTGGCGCGGGCCCAATCTCCCGTGGAGCGCGCGGCGCTCCTCACGTACGAGGGCCATCCGGAACAGGCTCTTGAGGTCCTCGCTCCGGCCATGGCCGGGGCCTACCAACAAAACCCGCACGCGTGGTGCATCCTGGGGTTTGCCTACAAAGCGCAGTTCTACGAGCAGCGCAGCCGGGAACCCGAAGACGCGTCGCGCCTCGGTGCCGTCCAGGCCTTTCAGCGGTGCCTCCAGCTCGCTCCCAACGCGCAAGATGCCCAGGATGCGCGCAACTCCCTCGAAGCCTTGGCAAAGACCTTCTTTCAGGACGCTTACGCCCAAACCCTTCAATTCAAACCGGGGGACGACGAGCGGGTGCTTGACCTGATGGGGCGCTACGAGGCGGCGTGGTCGCAACTCCATCCGAAGGAAGATTTTACCGAGGTGGAATTCGATTTGTACTTGAGGTTGGCCCAGGCGAACAGTGTGCTGCTCGATCCGGAGGTGGGGCTGGAGGAGCACGAACGGAACGAAGTGTTTGACCACGTGGTGGCGCATTATGAGCGGGCGGGCACGTTGATGCCTGCGGATGATCGACCGCTCTACAATTTGGCCGTGACGTGGTACAACGAAGGGGTGCGGAAGATCCGGGCCGTCAACCGCCAAGTGACGCTAACGGAGCTCATGCGCATCCAATCCGAATGCGTGAATTATTTCAACCGGGCCTTGGGGTTCATGGAGTCCGCGTACGCCATTGACGCGACGGTGCCGCGCAACTTGAATGGCCTGATGATCATTCATCGGGCCCTCGATCACCGCGAAGAAAGTGCGCGGTTCAAGGCCGAACTCGAAGCTTTGAAAGCGCGCGACTGACCCCCAAGGGTTATTTACATTGAGACGTTCACGCCTTTTTGAACGGGGTGGTTGCGGCGTGGGCTTTCGGTCTAACTTGACCGCATGATGCGCAAGTCAGGTTCCATTGGGCGCGATCGGCGGGATTTCGCTTCGGGTGCGGAACGCAGCGGTTCGAGCGTCCGACCGGGGGTGCGCATTTCTTCGCGCAACCGCTCGGGATTGCGGTTTCCTGTCGGGTGGCGGATGGGCATCGGTTTTGGCTTGTTCGGGGTGGCGGTTTCGGTTCAATTCATTTTGACTCGAAACACGCTGTTGGAAAATGAGCGGCTGAGCGCGCAAGTGGATGAGGTGCACGCGCCAAGCTTGGAAGCCCTGCACGAGTTGGAGTTGACCATCGCGGAGTCGAAGACGCACATCATGCAGTGGCTTTACCAGCAAGCGAATTCGGACATCCCCCAGCGGCAGCGACTGATTGCGTTGCAGGACAGCGTCATTCCTGCCCAAAAAGCCCGCCTCGTGGCCTTCTCGGAGCACTGGAGTCCGGACATGCGGGCGGAATGGGACGATTTGACCTACCATTTGGACCACATGTTGGTCCTCTACGAAAGCATCGAGAGTTCCCTGCCCGATTTCGAGTCCTACAACAACCCGATGGTGTATCAGCTGCGATCGATTGCGAACCAGCAACGCAAGGACGACGGATTGCCAGGGGTTTACGCGGCCATTGATGAGGCCATGTTGGCGCTGAGTCAGGCGAACCGGGAACTGACGCGGGAGTCGATGGAGCGCATGGACCAACTCAGTTCGCGGCTGCGGCTGTATGCCGGGAACGTGGCCATCGGCGTCCTCATGCTGGGCATCGTCATCGCGTACTTGGTGACGCGGTCGATTTTGGTGCCGGTGCGCGATTTGAAACGGACGCTGCTGTACATGGGGCGGGGGGTGCAGCCGGAAGCGCCGGTGAAGGTGAGTCCGGATGAGATCGGCGAAATGGCGAACGCGGTGAACCGCCTGGCGGAGGGGCTGAAGCGGACGCGCCGGTTCTCGCTCGAGGTCGGTAAGGGGAACTTCGATGCCGAGTACATTCCCCTCAGCGAGGACGATGCGCTGGGGCACGCGTTGCTCAAGATGCGCGACGATTTGGCCGAAAACGAAAGCGTCCTTGAACGCAAAGTGCGCATGCGAACGACGGAGGTGGAGGAACAGAATAAACGCATCGTTTCCCTGTACACCGACCTGCGCGACAGCATCGACTACGCGGAACGCATCCAAAAGGCCATCCTGCCGACGGTCGAGGAGCGGAAACAGGTCCTGCACGAGAACGCGGTGTTTTATCGGCCGCGCGACGTGGTTTCGGGGGATTTCTTTTGGTTCAAGACCGCCGGCCGTTCGCGCATGTTTTCGGCCATCGACTGCACGGGACACGGGGTGCCGGGTGCGTTCATGAGCTTGATCGGGCACAACGCCTTGGAGCACGTTTCGAAGGTGTACACCCAACCGGACAAGATGTTGGTTCACTTGAATCGCATCGCTTGGGAATTGCTGAGCCAACAGCAGTTCAGCCGCGTTCGATCCAATGCGGGGGGAGTGGATTGGGACGATTCGGGGATGGACGCTGCGGATTATGCGGGGATCCAGGACGGCATGGATTTGGCCATGGTCAACATCGACATGGAGAACATGCGGTTGCAATACAGTGGCGCGAACAGCCCGCTGTACATCGTGCGCCGCCGCGAAGTGCACGAGCTCAAGCCCGACAAATTCGCCATCGCTTCATTTCTGCCTGAATCCAAGCACTACACGAACATCGAGTTCGATTTGGAGCCGGGGGACTTCATTGTTGCGGCCACGGACGGTTACGTCGACCAATTTGGCGGGCCGCTCGGAAAGAAATTCATGCGGCGGAGGTTCCGGGAGCTCATCGCGGAATTGGCCACCCAACCGATGGAAGAGGTGGAACGCACGCTCGAACAGGCCTTCGACAAATGGAAGGGCAACGAGGAGCAAGTGGACGACGTCCTCGTCATCGCCGTGCGCGTTTGAGCGCGTAAAAAAGCCGGAACGCCTCAGCGCCCCGGCTTATTCAATTCAATTTGAAATTCAATTCCGAGCGAACACCGAGTTGCGGATGACGCGGGTCTCCTTCGGATTCAGGATGAGGACCGGAATTTCCGCTTCGTTCGTGATGACCTGCTGCTCGTAGGTTTGGCCTAAGATGCCCATCAACGACTTCTCGTGCAGGTTCATGATGCTGATCAAATCCGCATCCACCGAGGCTGCGAATCGGATGACATCCTTGACGAATGCTCCGGAACTGTGCTCCGAAATGGTCGCCGTGTGTTCAATGCCCTGCTCGTTGAAGAAGTCCTTCGCGTAATTGATGTTGCGGTCGAGCTGGTTGCGCAAGAACTCGTCGTCTTCACCGGGGGAAATCAGGTGAACGCGACCGTTGAAGTAGGTGGCCATTTCCGCCACGATGTTGAGTTTTTGCTTCGTGTCCTGGTGCAAGTCGAGCGGCACCACGATGTCGTCGTAACCGGAAGCCCGGATGCCCTTTTCTTGGGTGATGATGACCGGAACCGAACAGTTCGTCACGATGCGCAGCGCCCGGCCGCCGGTGATGAACTGCATGCCTCGCATGCCGTGCGTTCCCATGATGATCAAGTTCGCCAACTCCTCAACGCTCGCGTCGTCGATTTCTTCGAAGATGGAGCCGATGCGGATGGTGTAGCGGATGTTGTGCGGGTACTTGTCCTTGCAGCGTTCGAGCAAGGCCTCCATGCGCTGCCGCGCTTCAGGGAAGTCCTTTTTGTTGCCCACCACGTGGAGCAAGATGATTTCGCTGTCGATGGCCTTGCCTACGACAAAGGCGTGTTCGATGGAAACTTCGCTAACGGGCGTGAAGTCGAACGGAACGAGGATGCGGTGGTTCGGCATGTTTTTGCAGTTTGACGCGAAGGTACTGCGTTGAGGCGTTTTTTTAGCTGATACCTTTGTGGCATGTGGCGAACCGGTTGGCGCACTTTGGCTCCTTACCTGCAGACGTGGGGGCGCAGCGAGCAGTCGCTGCTGGCTTGGGCTGCGGTCATCGGGATGGTGGCGGGGGGGATGACGGTGTTGTTGAAGAACGGGGTGGCCGTGTTGCGGCGCGGGTTGTTTGGGGCGGCTGAGGTCACGGGTTGGGACGGGGTGCTGGCCTTGGGGCCGGTGCTCGGATTGGTGGCGACGGCTTGGTTTGTGAAGCGCGGGGTGAAGGGGGACCACCCGGGTCCGGGGGTGCCGGCCACGTTGCATGCGCTCAGTCGTCGGCAGGGGCGGTTGAAGCGGCGTTGGATGTACTCGCCTTTGGTGGCGAGCTGGTTGACCGTGGGGCTGGGGGGGTCGGGGGGATTGGAGGCGCCGGCGTTGCAGGCGAGCGCGGCGTTTGGGTCGGAGGTGGCTACGGCGACGCGCCGGAATTTCAATCGGCGGGTCTTGTTGATTGCGTGCGCGGCGGCGGCTTCGTTGGCGGCGACGTTCAAGGCTCCCGTGGCGGCGATCATTTTTGCGGTGGAGGTGATCATGATCGATTTGACGGCGGGGAGCTTGGTGCCGTTGTTGTTGGCGTCGCTCAGTTCCTTGTTGACCGCGTGGTTCCTGCTCGAGGGGGAGGACGTGTTGGCCGCGCCGGACTTGACGGCGTTCGCGGTGGAGCGCTTGCCGCTGTACGGTGTGCTGGGCTTGATGACGGGGGCGGGGTCGGTCGTGTTTTCCCGGCTGTACCTCTGGTCGAGCGGGTGGATGCGCCAAATCCGCGGCAAGGCCCTCCGCATCGGCCTCGCGGGCGCCCTCATGGCCGGTGCCATCCTCTTGTTCCCCAGCCTCTACGGCGAGGGCTACGAAGTCATCAACGGCTTGTTCGATGGGGAATCGACCGGACTCGCAGAGGACATGGCCATCCACCTCTTCGCGCCGGAGGGCATCCTGCTTGTGGCGGTGTTGCTCGTCGCTTGGGCGCTCAAGCCCATCCTGACGGGATTCACGGTCGGGGCGGGCGGTGTGGCGGGGGTGTTCGCGCCGGCGCTTTTCAGCGGCGCCGTGCTCGGATACGTGTTCGCGGTGTCGGTGAACTTGATCGCCGGCACCGAGTTCATGCCGGTGGGGAATGCGGTGCTTGCGGGATTGGGCGGGATGTTGGCCGGCGTGCTCCACGCGCCGCTCACGGCCGTGTTCCTCGCCGCCGAGGTCAGTGGGGGCTACGATTTGTTCGTCCCCGTCATGCTCACCGCCGCGCTCAGCTTTCAGCTCGCCCGCCACTGGTTGAAGCACTCGATTTACACGAAGGAACTCGCGGAAAGTGGCGATTTGCTCTCGCACAACAAGGACCAGGCGGTGCTCACGTTGATGTCCTTGAAGGATGAGGTGGAGAGCGATTTTGTGGCGGTTCGCCCGGAGATGACGCTGGGGGATTTGGTCCAAATCATCGCCCGCTCCTCGCGCAACCTCCACCCGGTCCTCGACCCCGACGGCCAGCTGCTCGGCATCATCGACTTGCAGGACATCCGCCAAATCATGTTCGACCGCGAACAATACGAAACCCTGAGCGTCCACGAATTGATGGCGGCCCCACTCGCCACGCTCGAAGTGCACGCGCGCATGGACGATGTCATGGCGCAATTCGAACGGACGAAGGCGTGGAACCTCCCCGTGGTCGCTCAGGGCAAGTACGTCGGCTTCGTTTCCCGGTCACGCCTCTTCAGCGCTTACCGCCGTTGGCTCCGGGAAACCCACCAAGATTAAGCGTGCTGGCCCGCATGGAACCCTTCCGGGTTCACGATCGGCAGCAGCGCCCGGTGCAAATACGTTCCTTTAAAGGTCGCCCACATCACCCCGCGCAACGTGGAAATCGTCACCCCATTGAGGTTGTTGATGAGGTCCTTCGGCAAGCCGATTTGGCCGTCGTCGTTCTTCTTCAAATGCTGGCTCAACTGATCCACCGCAAACGTCATGCGCCCCGTGAAGTTGGCCAATTCCGTTCCCGCATCGTCGGTGGTGCGGATGGTGCAAATCACCGCCAAGGCACTGTCCTTTTCAAGGATTTGGTGCTTCATTTGGAGGTTGAAATTGAGCTTTTGGTCCGGGGCAAAATTGGGGCTCGGCTCCGCCAGGTGGCAGCTGATCAAATCCATGCCGCCGATGCGGTAGTTCAGGGCGTTTTCGGGTGCGGTCATCGCAAATCGTTTTGTTAGGGTTTGTTCGGTTCTACGGAGGTCGGCGCGAAAGGTTGTGCACCTTTCACGAATGTGCTGATTGTCAGTTCAAAAATTCCGCCGTGACCTCAAAAAACTCGTCCGGTCGTTCGGCGTGGAGCCAGTGCCCGGCCCCTTCGATGCCATGCGATTCGAACTGCAAAAACGCAGCGTCGAAGGCCGCCAAATCCTCCGCGTTCACATACGAAGAGCGCTTGCCGTAAATGGCGAGTGTCGGCAAGGTGTTCACGCTCAGTTCCACGCCACTCACCACGCCCGCCAACGCCTGATTCAGCACGGGCAGGTTCGCCCGCCACGCATATCCGCCCTCCTTGAGGCGCCGCAGCCCCTTCATCAAAAACGCCACGATGGACGCATCCCCCAACCGGCTTGCCAAATGCGCCTCCACCACCGACCGGTCCTGAACGTGCGCTACATCCACCGACAACAGCGCATCGAAAATGGGCTGGTGGTGAATGGGGTAGGCGCGGGCCGCCATGTCCGCGATGACGAGTTGATCGACGCGTTCCGGGTGCTCGAGGCCCAGCATCAACGCGGTTTTTCCGCCCATGCTGTGCCCGATCACGCTCGCCTTCTCCAGCCCCGCCTCGTCGAGGTAGCGGATGACGTCCTCGACCATCGCGGGGTACGTGTGCACCGGGTCGTGGGGGCTCCGCCCGTGGTTGCGGGCGTCGAGCAGGTGAACGGCGTGGGTTTCGGCGTAGCGTTTGGCCAAGGTTTGCCAGTTGTCGGACGAGCCGAGCAAGCCGTGGAGGATGACCAACGCCGGTTGTTGCGGATCGCCGATGATGCGGTGGAAGAGGGGAAGCGCCATTTGGCCACAAATTTCGGCCAAAACCCTTGCCGGCTCAACCCCGCGGCTGCAGGCAAGCCAAGTAACGCGCCACCGTCGCCTCCAACCCGTCGTACAGCGCCTCCGAAATCAGCGCATGCCCGATGCTCACCTCCGCCAAATGCGGCACCGCGTGCACAAACGCCGGCAAGTTCGCCGCATTCAAATCGTGCCCCGCATTCACCCCCAGCCCCTGCCCGTGCGCGTAAGCCGCCGCCTCCGCAAACGGCACCACCGCCCGCGGATTCGGGAACCCCTTCGCATACGGCTCGGTGTAGAGCTCAATCCGATCCGCCCCCACCGCCGCCGCCGCATCAGCCAGCCGAGGCGCCGTCTCCAAAAACAGCGACACCCGCATCCCCGCCGCCCGCAATTCCATCACCACTTCCTGCAAGAACGCCGCGTGCCGCACGGTGTCCCACCCCGCATTGCTCGTCAGCGCCTCCGGCGGATCCGGAACGAGCGTCACCTGCTCGGGCCGCACCTCCAGCACCAAGTCCAGAAAGTCCCGCGACGGGTAGCCCTCCACGTTGAATTCGGTGTAGACCACGGGGCGCAAAGCGCGCACGTCGTCGTACGTGATGTGCCGGGCATCTGGCCGCGGGTGCACCGTAATCCCATGAGCGCCAAACTCTTGGATGCGCACCGCGGCTTCCACCACATCGGGCACACCGCCTCCGCGCGCGTTGCGGAGGGTGGCGATTTTATTCACATTGACGCTCAGACGTGTCATCCGTACCTTTCGGGTTTGAAATGGGCTCCAACCGGAGGCCCAAAATTACACCACATTCCGCCCATGTACGCACAACGCATCCTGAGCCGCGACTTGCCCACCGCTCGACCGGACGACCCGGTGGGTCGGGTGCTGGAGTTGATGGACGAATACAAGGTTCGCCAGCTCCCGCTTGTTGATGGGGAAGCGTTCGTGGGCCTCATTTACGAGGACGATTTGTTGGAGGCTGAGGAAACGACTCCCATGGCGCTGCTCGTCGGGCAGCCCGTCTTTGCGCCGCCGCATTTGCACGTGTACGATGTGGTGGCTTCGATGGTGCAGGGCGAGGTGGACGTGATGCCGGTGGTGAAGGAGGGGAAGTACCTCGGGGCGGTGAATCGGGCGGCCATCCTCGCGTTCTTGACGGAGCATGCGGGGTGGGGGCATCCCGGGGGGACGATCGTGGTGGAGGTGCCGGAGGTGGACCTGAGCCTGTCGGAATTGGCGCGGATTGTGGAGTCGAATGGGGCGCGGGTTTTGGCCTACACCTTGGTGGCCAAACCGGAAAACCAACTGGTCGAAGTGACCTTCAAGCTCAATACGCAAGACGTGGAGCCGCTGCTCGACGCCCTGCAGCGCTTCGGCTACACCATCCAAACGTTCTTCCACAGTCCGGAGTTGGAGGAGGAAATGCGCGAGCGCTTCGAGGCGTTCATGCGGTACTTGAATGCCTGAGCCATGAAAATAGCCCTCTTTGGAAAGCGGTTCGATGCGGCGTACGACGATGCGGTGAAGCACGTGTTGCGTCGGGTGCTTGAGTTCGATCCTTCGCCGTGCGTCAACGGCCCCTTCCGCGAGGAACTGCTCGAGCGGATGGACGTGGCCGAGCACTTGCGCGAGTACTCCACCCCCGAAGAAGTGGCTGGGTGCGATTTGATGGTGGTCATCGGCGGCGACGGCTCGGTGTTGGAAGCGGCGACGTGGGTGCGGCACTCGATGGTGCCCGTCCTCGGGGTCAACACGGGGCGGCTCGGATTCCTGTCCAACGTCGGCACCGATGAGGTGGATTTGGCCATGGATGCGGTGAAGGCGGGCAAGGTGTGGTACGAAGACCGGGCGATGCTCGAGGTCCGCGTGGACGGCGAGTACTTGAGCGATTTTCCGTTCGCGTTGAACGAGGTGGCCATCATGAAGCGCGACACGTCGAGCATGGTGACGGTGGAGGTGTTCCGGGACGAACAGTTCGTCAACACGTACTGGGCGGACGGGCTCATCGTGGCGACGCCCACGGGGTCCACGGCTTATTCGCTGAGCGCGGGCGGTCCCATTGTGATGCCGGGTTCGGAGGTGCTGAGCATCACGCCCATCGCCCCGCACAACCTGAACGACCGCCCGCTGGTGGTGCCGTTCACGGGGCGGTTGGAGTTGACGCCGGATGGGCGGGAGCAGCAGTTCTTGTTGGGGCTGGACTCGCGGACGTTCTTGCTGGGCGCTGGATCGACGGTGCAGGTGACGCCGGCGCCGTTCCGGTTGCGGTTGCTGAATTTGGAGCACCAGGAGTTTTTCAGCACGGTGCGGGCGAAGATGCATTGGGGCGTGGACCCGCGCTCGCGGTGATGCCGCGGATTTGGGGGAATTTCACACGCTGTTCGGGCAATGTCACGTACTTTCGCGCGTTGTCAGCCGATGATGAACCGATTGAACCCTTTCAAGACCTCGTCCGTTCTGCCGTTGCTCGTGGGGGCGCTGATGTTGCTCCTCCCGTCGGGATTGTTGGGCCAAGGCAAGTTCGACCGATCGAAGGAGTTGGGCCTGATGCTGGGCACCAATTATTACCTCGGTGATTTGAATCCCTCCGGGCACTTGGGGGGGCGCAAACACGTGGCGTTTGGGGGATTCTATAGGGCCAATTTGAACCGCCGCCTCAGCCTGCGCGCCCACGTCATGCACGGCACGCTCGAGGCGTGGGATGCCGACAGCGACGTCGCTTGGCAGCAGAACCGCAACCTCCATTTCCGCAACGCGCTGACCGAAGTCGGGGGCGTCGTGGAAATCAACTACATCGACTACCAAATCGGCACCCCGAGCACGAAGGTTTGCGCCTACCTCCTCACGGGATTGAGCGTGTACAGCCACATGCCGGAAGCCCAACTCGACGACTTGTGGTTTGAACTCGCGCCGTTGGGAACGGAGGGCCAGGGCACCACGTGGGGCGAGGCGTACGGCGTGGGGGAGTATGCCTTGACCGGTTTGGCCTTGCCGTTCGGCTTTGGATTCAAGGTGAACTTGGGGCCGTTCGCGGGCTTCAATGTGGAGTGGGCGGTGCGCAAGACGTGGAACGATTACCTCGATGATGTGAGCGGGATTTATGCGGATCCGCTGGTGCTGAATGAGGAGAAGGGGGAACTTTCGGTGGTGTTGGCAGACCAAAGTTTGGCCCAGCCCGGAAGCCTCACCGACAACACTGGACTCATGCGCGGCGACCCCGGACGCGACGACGCTTACGGCTTCGTCACCGCATCCGTGACCTTCCGCATCGGCAAGAAACCCACAACGTGCTGGAACGGACGGCGGATCAACAAGCGCAAATCCACCGCGCGGCCTTCCTGCAAGAGCACGGCGTCGACCCCACGCGGGTGCCGGCGCACGTGGCCATCATCATGGACGGCAACGGCCGCTGGGCGAACGAGCGCGGCGAGGAGCGGGTCTTCGGCCACTTGCACGGCGTGGATTCGGTGCGGGCCACCGTGGAGGCGGCCTTGAAATCGGGCGTCCGTTACCTGACGCTTTACGCTTTTTCCACCGAGAATTGGAACCGCCCAAAGGACGAAGTCGAGGCGCTGATGGACCTGCTCGTGCGGACCTTGGTGGGCGAGGTGGACGATTTGTACGAGAAGGGCGTCCGCTTGCGGGCCATCGGCGATTTGAGCTCGCTGCCGACCGCGGCGCAGGAGCAACTGCAAGCTGCAGAGGAGCGCACGGCGAATCAGCAGGGGTTGGATTTGGTCTTGGCCTTGAGCTACAGCGCGAAATGGGAACTGGTGCAAGCGGTGCGTCGGATGGTCAAAGACGGCCTGGCCCCGGACGCCATCAATCCAGAGACCATTGATCGGTATCTGACCACCGCGGAATTGCCCGACCCGGAACTCATGATCCGAACGAGCGGGGAGCGGCGCATCAGCAACTTCATGCTGTGGCAGCTGGCCTACGCGGAATTCCACTTCACGCCGGTCATGTGGCCGGATTTCCGCGAAGCCCATTTCCTCGAGGCCATTCGGGATTACCAAAACCGAGAACGCCGCTTCGGAGGCGTCCTCGACACGAATCACAACGACAGAGATCACAGCGCATGATGCGAATTGTAGAACACGCTCGGCGGTGGCGCCTTTGGGGAGTGGTGGTGGCGTGCCTCTGGGCGTCGGTCGCAACCGGCCAAATCGACCTGACCTACCCCCACGACTACCGCATCGCGGGCGTTTCCGTCCTCGGTGCCGATTATTCCGATGTCCAAGCCATCAAGCTCTTCGCGGGTTTGCAGGTCGGCGAGGAGATCACCATTCCGGGCGATGAAATCAGCAACGCCATCCGCAACTTGTGGGATCAGGACCTGTTCGGCGACGTCAGCATCGAGTTGGCCGAAGTGCGCGGCAAGGACGTGTACCTCGTCATTCGCGTGTCGGAACTCCCGCGCTTGACGCGTTACACCATCACTGGGGTGAGCCGGTCTGAGCAGGAGACTTTGAAGGGCAAAATGGACTTGCTCACCGGTCGGGTGGTCAACGAGAACGTCATGGCCACGGCGCGCTTGCGCTTGCTCGACCACTACGATGAAAAGGGGTTTTGGGATGCCACCGTGGACATCCAACAGGTGCCCGATACCGCTTTTGTGAACGGTGCGATGCTCCAAATTGCCATCGACAAGGGCGAGAAAGTCAAGGTCGGCGAAGTGCGCGTAGAAGGGGTGACTGCGCTTTCCGAAAAGGAGGTGAAGCGCGCGATGAAGGACTTGAAGGAGCGCGCGTGGTTCCGCATTTTCAAATCAACCAAATTCGTAGAGGAGAACCTGCAAGCCGCTCGGGAGCAAGTGCTCCAGCTCTACAACAACCGCGGTTACCGCAACGCCCGCATCCTGAACGACAGCATTTACCGGCTGCCCGAGGGCGATGTGGGCGTGGCGTTCCAAATCGCAGAGGGCAACCCCTTTTACTTCGGGGACATCAGCTTCACGGGAAACACGAAGTACCGGTCGTCGCAGCTCGATTCGATTTTGGGCATCCGAACGGGTGAAGTGTACAACCTCGAACGGCTGGAGACGCGGATGTTCATGGATCCGAAGGGCATCGATTTGACCTCGCTGTACCAAGACGATGGGTATTTGACCTTCCAAGCCATTCCGGTCGAGACGTCCATCGAAAACGACACCATCGACATCGAAGTGCGCCTGATGGAAGGCAAGCAATTCCGCATCGGCAAGGTCATCGTCGAGGGCAACACGAAGACGAACGACCACGTCATTTACCGGGAAATCCGGACGCGGCCGGGCGATTTGTTCAGTCGGACGGACATCATTCGGACGCAGCGGGAATTGGCCCAGCTCAATTACTTCAACCCGGAGGCGTTCGGCATCAACCCGATTCAGCACCCCGAGGATGGCACCGTGGACATCGAATACCGCGTGGAGGAAAAGCCTTCGGACCAAATCGAACTCAGCGGCGGCTGGGGCGGTGGCCGTGTGGTGGGAACGCTCGGCATCAGCTTCAACAACTTCTCGCTGAAGAACATGCTGAACGGCGACGCGTGGCGTCCGATTCCCACGGGCGACGGCCAGCGGCTGAGCATCCGCGCGCAATCGAACGGCCTGTACTTCCAGAGCTACAACTTCAGCTTCACCGAGCCATGGATGGGCGGTCGCAAGCCCAATTCCCTGTCCTTCTCGGCGTGGCATTCGGTCCAAACGAACGGCCAAGCGCGCAAGGTCGACGGCGAAATCAACCCGCTCCGTCAAAGCCTCGACATCACCGGGGTGCAACTGGGCCTTGGTCAGCGTTGGAAGAAGCCCGACGACTGGTTCGTGATGCAAGCGGCCTTGAGCTACCAGCACTTCGTGTTGAATGATTACGGAGTGTTCTTCAGCTTTGCGAACGGCGTTTCGAACAACTTGGCGCTGACGTTGAGCTTGGGCCGAAACTCGGTGTCGGATCCGATTTACCCGGTTTGGGGTTCCAACGTGAACGTGACCGTGAAGGCTACGCCGCCGTACTCGGCCTTCCGCGGCGACGACGTGGACTACGCGTCCATGTCCGACCAGGAGCGCTTCCGGTGGGTGGAGTACCACAAATGGAAGGTCAAAGCGGAGTGGTTCACCCCGCTCACGCAGTCGTCCGGGGAGAACCCGAAGACGCTGGTGCTTCGGACGCACGCGGGCTTTGGGCTCATCGGTCAGTACAACCGCAACGTGGGCCTCTCGCCGTTCGAGCGGTTCTACCTCGGTGGGGTGTTCTTGAGCGGATTCGTCCTCGATGGCCGGGAGATCGTGAACCTGCGCGGATTTGACGATTTGAGCTTGACCATGCCCAACCAAAACACGGGCGCCCCCGTCATCGCGAAATACGGCGCGGAACTCCGCTACCCCCTGTCCACCAACCCCAGCGCCACCATCTTCTTGCTGTCCTTCGTGGATGCGGGCAAAACGTGGGCCGATGCGCGCGAGTTCAACCCCTTCCAAGTCTACCGGTCCGCCGGCGTGGGCATGCGCATCTTCCTGCCGATGTTTGGCCTGTTGGGCTTGGACTACGGCTGGCGCCTTGACGACATTCCGACCGCGCCCAACATGGCCCGCGGACAGTTCCACTTCAGCATGGGCATGAACATGGGGGAACTTTGATGAACCGATGGAAATGCCCTGATCCAATGTATCTTCAACCGCTCATGAAAACGACTTTGATGACCCTCCTGTTCACCGCGTTGGTCGCCGGTGGATGGGCCCAAAAATTCGCCTACATCGATTCCGATTACGTGCTCCTTCACATTCCGGAGTACGCGGAGGCGCAGCAGACCTTGAACCAGTTGGCCATCGATTGGCAAGCGGAGATCGAGGCAAAAATGCAGGCGGTTGAGCGACTCGAGTTGGCCTACCGTGCGGAACGCGTCCTCCTGACCCCGGAAATGCGGGCGAAGCGCGAGCAGGACATCACCGACAAGCGCGAAGAAGCCCGCGCGCTCCAACGCGAAAAATTCGGCGTGGAAGGCGAGCTCTTCCGCCAACGTCAAGAGCTCATCCAACCCATCCAGGACCTCATTTTCGAGGAGCTCAAGGAAATTGCTTCCGGTTCGAGCTACATGGTCATTTTCGATAAGAGCAACCAAAGCAACATGCTCTACACGAACCCGAAATACGACATCTCGGACCGCCTCATCAAGGCCCTCGGCTACGTGCCGGGCGAGACCATTGAGGCGGAGGAATCGGACAAGGAGGGCGGTGAGAGCTTGCTCGACAAGGCCCGTGGTAAAGTGGACGAGGCAACCGAGTCCGTGCGCGGCGCTGCAGGGGGAGCGGTTCAAGGAGCACGCGGCGGCATTTCGCCGGGCACTTCGCGTGACAAGGATTGAGCTTGGCACGGCTTTCGCTGATGGCGTTGGACTTGAACCGAGATACGAATTACTTTCGCACCTGATTTTATTTTGACATGAAGCACTTGATGATGGCCTTGGCCCTGATCGTGGGAATGACCACGGCAGCGACCGCACAGAAGTTGGGACACGTGGATACGCAAGCCATCTTGATGGACTTGCCCGAGCGCTTGGACGCTCAGGCCGCCATTGAGTCCCGTGCCGCGGAGTACGAGAGCGAGATGACGAGCATGCAGCAGCAGCTCCAAACGAAGTTGCAGGAATACCAAAGCAAGGCCGAAACCTGGCCCGCCGCCATCCGCCAGCAAAAGGAGCGCGAGCTCCAGGCGTTGGATCAAGGGTTGCAGGAGTTTGCTTCCACCGTTCAGAATGATTTGGCCCAAATGGAGCAGGAACTCCTGATGCCCATGATCGAGCGCGTCCAGAAAGCCATCAACGACGTGGGCGATGAGCAAGGGTACTCCTACATCTTCGATACGAGCGCGGGCGCTACGGTGTACGTAGGGGGCGACGACGTCAGCGCCGCCATCCGCGCGAAACTCGGCATGTAATCAACGGCCGCTTCGGTGGCCATTCCTTTCATGCGTCCCATCGGCGTATTCGACTCGGGCATCGGCGGCTTGACCGTGGCCCGTGCAGTGGCGGACCGGATGACCGGTTCGCCGCTGTTGTATTTCGGAGACACGGCTCACCTGCCGTACGGTGAGAAATCCCCCGTCCTCATCCGGCATTACGCCTCCCGCATTTCACACCACTTGCGCGACCAAGGTTGCCGCGCGATCGTCGTGGCCTGCAATTCCGCTTCGAGCAACGCGTTGGATGCGGTGCGCGACGCGGTCGGGCCGGACATTCCCGTCGTGGACGTCGTCGAGCCCGTCGTTGCGCACCTCGCCCGCCAATGGCCAGGCGGCCACATCGGCGTCATCGGCACCCGCGCCACCATCGAATCGGGACTTTACCAGCGGCTGTTCGAGGCGGCGGGCTTGGAATCCACGGCTCGCGCTACGCCGCTTTTGGCTTCCGCCATCGAGGAAGGATTCCACCAGGGCGCCGTCAGCGAGGCCCTGCTCGAGGCCTACCTCGGGGATGGCGGTTTTGACCACGTCGATGCCCTGGTTCTCGGCTGCACCCACTATCCGTTGATTGCAGACCAAATCGCCGCCCACTTGCCCCCGCACGTTCACGTGGTCAACAGCCCGGACCTGGTGGCCGAGGCCGTGGCCGCCCTGTTTCCGGAGGAGGTCAAGGCCGATGCCGCAGCGGAACACCGGTTCTTGGTCTCCGACTGGACCGACTCGTTCGCGTTGGGAGCGCGTCGGTTTTTCGGGGAATCCATCCGCCTCGAGGCGAGCGAATTGTGGCGGTCTTAATCCGCCTTGAACCAACCGGCGTATTCGACGTAGCGTTCTGCAGTGGCGGCGAGGTGAGCTTTCAATTCCTCGCGAACTGGCCCCTTGTTTTTCGCTGGAGCTCCGGCCCACAGCGTGTAGGGCGGGACGTGGGTTCCAGCGAGCACCACCGCACCCGCCGCAATGACCGCCCCCTCACCGATGACCGCGTGATCCATCACGATGGCCCCCATTCCGATGAGCGCCCCCGGACCGATGTGCGCCCCGTGCACCACCGCCTTGTGGCCGATGGAGGCGCGGGATTCGATGACGGTTTCCGATTGCTCAAACGTCC
This sequence comes from uncultured Comamonadaceae bacterium, assembly GCA_964390365.1. Taxonomy (GTDB): domain Bacteria; phylum Bacteroidota; class Bacteroidia; order Flavobacteriales_D; family Sanyastnellaceae; genus JALQTD01. Next base: position 40,594 of record CAYMHW010000003.1, read on the forward strand.
CGTGAATGACCGCACCGTCTTGGATGTTCACGCGCTCGGCGATGCGGATGGGCGCGACGTCTCCACGCACGACGGCTTGGAACCAAACCGTCGACTCGGCTCCCAGGGTCACATCCCCAACCAGCGTGGCATTGGGGGCCAGCCAACACGACGGATGAACGGACGGCAGGTGACCGCGAACGGGGAGAATGAGAGCTTCCATGGCGTGCAAGTTCGTTCATTCGGGGCATTCAGCTGCGGTGTTTGGGCCGTTGCGGATCCCATGCGGCTTCCAGCCAGCCCGCGCGGTCGAAGATGCGGTACCCCAAGGCCGCATCGACGTCCTCTGCCGCGATCGCTTGGCGCCCCTCGAGTGCGGCGTGGGTTCGCGCCAGTGCACGCAATGCGACCCGTGCCCTTCCCGAGAACCGCCAACGTCGAACACCGAGTTCCAATCGGTCCAACGCGTCCGCTTCCCACGGGACAACCGCTTCCAGCTGCTTGCGTGCGCACAGAACGCGTTCCCTGGCTTCCGCGGTGCTCATCGAAGGCGCCGTCTCGGTGCTTGCGACCGTTTCCAAATGAATGGGAAAGCGATCGACCAACGGGCCGGAGAGGCGTTTCAAGTAATTGCGGACCTGGGCGGGCGTGCACCGGCACCTTCGCTCCGCGTCGAGGAAATAGCCACAGGGACATGGGTTCGCTGTGGCCGCTACCAAGCATTGAGCAGGAAGTTGCGTGGTTCCGGCTGCTCGGGCCAAATCCACCACCCCCTGTTCCAACGGAACCCGAAGCGCCTCGATCGCGGGCCGCGACCACTCGGGCAATTCGTCGAGCAACAACAGCCCCCGGTGCGCCAACGACAGTTCGCCGGGAAGGAAGGCCGCCGAAGCGTCAGTGCTGTAGCGCCCCGTCGCTCGGGAGCCGATCAAGGCCGCCGCACCGCTTCCCGAGTGCGGGGTTCGAAGGGGCGGGTGCAGCGGTTCGTCCCGGATGATGCCCTTGGCGGCGTGCAGTCGGCGCGTGGTTTGGGCTTCCGCTTTGTTCAACAGGGGAAGCAGCCCGTGGAGGGCGCGCGCGGCAGTCGATTTGCCCGTTCCAGGGGATCCGAGGAAGAGCACGTGGTGTTCCCCCGCCGCTGCGAGGAGCAATCCGGTTTGGGTGTGTTCGCTGAGGCGCATGGACTCGAAGGGGACTTCGGGTTCCACCGGTTCGCTGTGCGCACGGGGCAGCCACCGGGGCAGCACGCGCCGTCCGGTCAAGTGGTCCACGACTTCCCGCAGCGAATGCGCGCCGTGCAGCGGGCATTCCGCTCGGCTGCCCGTGCTCGCGTGGAGGATGTCCGCGGGAACGAGCGTCGTGGAGCAGCCGATTTCTGCGGCAGCGAGCGGGGCGTTGGCGCTGCTCGGGTGGCCGCGGAGGGTGCCGTCGAGGCCGAGGGAGCCGACGGAACAAACGGAGGCGATTTGGGCGGGGGTGAGGATGCCGATTTGGGCCAGCACCACGAGGGCCAACGGCAGGTCCAGGTCCGCAGGGTGCAAGGAGGCGTGTCCGGGGCTCAGGCTGACCGTGAGGGCTTGTCGGGGCCAGCCCCAGCCTTCAGCCTGGAGGGCGCCGCGGATGCGGAGGAACGCGTCCCGTGCGAGGCTCCCGGACAGGCCGGCCACGTGGAACTGGATGCCTCGCCCGGACCGCAACTCGACGGATACGGGGAGGACGTCAACGCCGCGCGAAGCGGCACCGTACGTGCGAACAAACATGTCGGGATGGACTTAGCAGAGCGCCCGTTCCACCGCGTCGATGAGGCTGTGGATGACCTTGATGTGGATTTCCTGGATCCGGTCGGCGTAGCCCGACCACGGCACGCGGACCTCTACGGTGCACCATTCGGCGAGGGCGCCCCCGTCTTTGCCCGTCAGTCCGATGACCACCATGCCGGCTTCCCGGGCGGCCTTCGCGGCTTCCACCACGTTCTTCGAGTTGCCGCTCGTGCTGATGGCCAGCAAGGCATCGCCTTCTCGCCCGAGGGCTTGGACGTAGCGCGCGAACACGTGGTCGAATCCGTAGTCGTTTCCTACGCACGTCAGGTGCGAGGGGTCCGAACAGCAGAGGGCCGCGAAGGGTTTACGGTCCTCGCGGTACCGCCCGCTGAGTTCCTCGGCAAAGTGCATGGCATCGCACATGCTGCCGCCGTTGCCGCACGAAATCACCTTCCCGCCTTTGCGCAACGATTGCACCAACGCCCCGCCCGCCGCCTCCACCGCTGCGCCAAACGCCTCATCCCCCAACACCCGAGCCAAGAGCTCTGCCGCCTCCTCAAAATGGGTTCGTGTGGTTGTTTTCATGGAGCGAAGTAAGGCCAGTCAGCACGCGAAACGAAGTGAAATTCACGCATGCCAATCGGGGATTTGTGAACGTCAGTGAAAGGCGTTGAGTCCTTCGTTCAGGAAGTCGATGAAGAGCTCGGGGTCGGGGTCGTAGCCGGCGGAGCCGCCGATTTGGTTTTCCTCGTGATCGAGCATCACGTAGAACGGCTGCGCATTCCGGTCAAACCGCGAGGCCTGCAAGTAGCTCCACTTGTTGCCCACGTTGCGGATTTTAAAGTCCTTGCCGCCGTAGGTTTCCACGCGTTGCTCGGCTTCGGGCAATTCCTTGCGCTCGTCCACGTACAAGCTGACGAGCACCACTTCCTCGTTGAGGATGCGGGCCACTTCGGCGTTGGGCCAAACCTGCTCCTCCATCTTCCGGCAATTCACGCACGCCCATCCCGTGAAGTCCAACAACATCGGCTTGCCCTCCGCCTTTGCCGCGGCCAACCCTTCGTCGTAATCGGTGAACCGCGCCTCCACGTGGCCGCCGTGCGAACCGCCGCCTCCGCTGCCACCGCCTTGCGTCCACTCGCTGTAGAAGACCGGCGGCGGGAAGCCCGAGATGAGCTTCACCGGCGCGCCCCACATGCCCGGGAACAAGTACACCCCGAGGATGAAGAACAGCATGCCGATGGAGAACCGGAACACCCCGATTTTGCGGTTGTCGCTGTCGTGCGGCAACACCAACCAACCGAAGAGGTAGAAGGCAATCGCCAACGAAACCGCGATCCAAATCGCAATGAACAGCTCCCGCTGCAACAAACCGAGCTGCAGCACGAGGTCCGCGTTCGACAAGAACTTGAAGGCGAATCCGATTTCGAGCAAGCCGAGCACGACTTTGACGCTGTTCAACCAACCGCCCGATTGCGGCAACGAGTTCAGCCAGCCCGGGAAGGCGCTGAACAACGCGAACGGCAGCGCCAACGCCAGCGAGAAGCCGAACATGATGGCAGCCGGCGCCGCGAAGGAACCCGTCGCCGCGCCCGCCAGCGCACTGCCGACGAGCGGCCCCGTGCAGGAGAACGACACGATGGCCAAGGTGGCCGCCATGAAGAAGATGCCCGCGATGCCCCCGCGGTCAGCGGCGGCGTCCGTTTTGTTCGCCCAGCTGCTCGGCAATTGGATTTCAAACGCCCCGAGGAAACTCGCCCCGAAAATGAGCAACAGGATGAACAAGAACAGGTTGAAGAACGGATCGGTCGAGATTTTGTTCAGCACATCCACGCCGAAGAAGGCCGTCAACAGCAAGCCCAGTCCGGTGTAGATCACGATGATGAACAGGCCGTAAATGAGCGCGTTGCGGATGCCTTGAGCGCGGGTTTTGCTCTGCTTCGTGAAGAAGCTCACCGTCATCGGGATCATCGGGAACACGCACGGGGTCAGCAACGCCGCGAAGCCGAGGAGCATGCCGAGGAGGAACACGCCCCAAATGCCCTCTTCCTCAGCCGGGCTGCCCTCCACGACTGCTTCCTCCTCGTGGTCGGCAGGAGCGCCGTGGCAGAGGTGTTGGCTCGGGGGGCAGTAGTCGGCAATGGCCGAACCCACGTCGCTCAAGGCCACCTTGAAGTCGATGTCTTCCGGGGGCAAGCAGCGCGCGGAGTCGCACACCATGAAGGACAGGAACCCGCTGATCGAGTCCGCCGGGTTCGCCTCCGTGAGGTCGAGGTGCGCCACCCAATAGACCTCCTCCTCGAAGAAGTTGAGGTCCATCATGAAGTTCGGGTCGTATTCGGTCAGGGGCGTGCATTCGGTCACGACTTGGTCCCAGACGACGCCATCGGGCAGGGTCAGTTCGAAGTACGTGGGCAGCGGCCCCATGTCGTTCTCGAGGTGCTGGCTGTAGATGTGCCAACACGGCTCGACGCTCGCGTGGAAAACGAGGTCGGTTTGGCCTTCTGTGCCGGGGTGGAGGCCGATGTCCCATTTGACCGGATCCAGGATTTGGCCTGAAAGCAGGAAAGGGGTGAACACGGCGATGAGCAAGGCCAAAACCCGAGCCCCGCCGCCAACATTGCGCAAAGTTCCAATCATAGCCCCGCGAAGATACAGCGCGCGCGGCATCTGCACGACCATTAAAGGTTAAGCTCCTCCCCGAAGGCGAGGCCGAAGCGCCGGCGCACCCACCACGCGCCGAGGTACACCAGTGGCGTGTCCGCCAACGCGACCAAGAGTTTGAAAACGAACCCGTTGAGGAGTAGCGCGCCGAAGAGCGACCACTCGATTTCGCCCACGCTGCATAGGAGGAACAGCACGGTGAACGTGTCGAGGAATTGGCTCGGAATGGTGCTGAGGTTGTTGCGGAGCCACAGCATGCGGCCGGCGGTGAGGGCTTTCCAGAAATGGAAGATGCGCACGTCGACGAATTGGGCGAGGAGGTAGGCCGCCATGGAGGCGCCGACGGCGAGGGTGGTTTGGCCGAAGACCTGGGTGAACTGGTCGTCGCTGACGGGGGACCAAACCGCAGCCGGTGCCACCTGCGCCAGCAACACCATCCCGAGCACGAACACCGACGCGACCAGGCCCGCCACCACGACCTGGTTCGCCTTGCGCCGGCCATACAGTTCGCTGATGAGGTCGGTGACGAGGAACGTGAGCGGGTAGGGGAGCAGCCCCACGCTTTGCTCGAAGGTCATGCCCCCGAATTCCCACGTGAAGAACTTGCGAAAAATGAGGTTGCAGGTCACAAGGCTTGCGATGAACAACGCGCTGAGGATGAGCAGAATGCGGTGCGCTGCCGCGCGCTCTTCGGGGTTGAGGGAGCGTCCGGTCATGGCGTTTCCAGGGTGAAGCAGACGGCGGTGCGCGCCTGCGGGGTGAGGGCGGCCTGCCGGGCGGTCCGGAGGCCGACGAGCCAGTGGAGGGTGCCCGCGGCGTCCACGAGCACGCGGTGGTGGGCGCGCCGGGCGGCGGGGACTTTCGCTTGGGTCAGGAGGTCGCTGACGTTCACGTGGCCGGAGTGGCCGTAGGGAGCCAGGGCATCGCCGGGTTGCCAGGGCCGCAGGGTGAGGGGCCAAACCACCCGGTCCGCATCCACCCAGCACGCCCCTTCCGGTTTGCGCGGGTCGGCGGGCGGCGGCAGGACCTCCCACCGCACCCCGCTGGCCCGTCCGCTCGCCGTCGGCCGGTCGATGGTCGCGGTTTCGGGCAACGGCTCGGCCGCCTCGAAGACCAGGGCGTCCCGGTCCCGCACGATGCGGCCCGCCTCGACGCGCACGTGCGCCCCCGTCGACTTCAGCGCCCGGAGCGCATCGCCGCCCACGCCGTGCAGCCGCCCCCACGCGTGCAACCGCTCCGCGAAAAAGGGCGCGTCCGGCGTCCACGCCAGCCGACCCGGATCCGCCTGCGCCGACGCCTTCACGGCCGCCATCCCCTCGGCCACCTCCCGCCCCCGCCCCGCAAGCGCCGCCAAATGCCCAATCGCCCCCGCCCGAACGTCCTCCAACAACGGCAACACCTCGTGCCGAATCCGGTTCCTCAGGTACTTCCCTTCCGCATTCGAAGCGTCCTCCCTCCACTGCACCCCCCGCGCCGCAGCCCAAGACCGCAGTTCCTCCCGCCGCACGCCCAGCAGCGGCCGCAACACCCGCCCGTTGCGCGGGGGCATCCCCGCCACCGCGGCCACCGGGTCCGCCGCCCGCAACCAATGCAACACCACCGACTCGGCTTGGTCGTCGGCGTGGTGGGCCGTCAGGATCCAGGCGTTCGGGATTTGGCCCGCCAGCTCGCCCAGCCACCGATAGCGCACCCCGCGCGCCTCCGCCTGCAGCCCATTCCGCCCAGCGCCCACCGGCCGATGCGCCACCCGACAAGGCCACCCCGCCCGCGCCGCCTCCCGCGCCACCCACCGCGCATCCCCCTCCGACTCAGCACCCCGCAGCGCGTAGTTCACATGCCCCACCACCCCGTGCAACCCCGCTTCCACAGCCAACGCCAGCATGCCCATCGAATCCGCCCCCCCACTCACCGCCAGCACCACCGGATCCCCCGGCTCCCAACCCGCACCCCGCAGCCCGCTCCGGAACCGCTCAACGAGGCCCATCGCTCCCCAACGTGTCGAGCAGCGCGCCCGCCTTCAACAAGCACTCCGCGTATTCCCCCTCGGCCGAGCTCGCCGCCGTGATCGCGCCCCCCACCTGAAAGCTCACCACCCCCGTCAACGCGTTGTGCAGCACGGTGCGAATCACCACATTCAAATCGAAATCCCCATTCGGCGCGAGGTACCCGATCGCTCCCGAGTACCACCCCCGCCGATTCGCCTCCAACTCGTCGATGAGCTCCATCGCCCGGATCTTCGGCGCCCCGGTCATCGAGCCCATCGGGAACGTCGCCCGCAAGATGTCGGTGAACGTCACCTCCTCGCGGACGGAGCACGCCACGCTCGAAATCATTTGGTGCACCGTTTCGAAGGTGTGGATGCCGCACAGTTCCTCGACGTGCACGGTCCCGCGCTGGGCCACGCGGCTCAGGTCGTTGCGCACGAGGTCGCAAATCATGATGTTTTCCGCGCGCTCCTTCGGGTCATTCCGCAAGGCGTGGGCCAAATCCGCATCCTCCCGAGCATCCGCTCCCCGTCGCGCCGTGCCCTTGATGGGCTGCGACCGCAACACGTCGCCCCGCCGCTCGATGTACCGCTCAGGCGACCCACACCAAGCATGGCACCCCTCCACCCGCACGTACGCCGCGTGCGGCGCACGCGTTCGCCCCTGCAGCCGCTGGAACACGCCCCAGGGGTCTGCGATGTCTCCCTTGCCTGTCCACGTGGTGCACAAGTTCATCTCGTACACGTCCCCCCGGCGCAAATGCCGCTGAACCCGGCCCCACCGCTGGGTGTACGTGGCCTCGTCCCACCGCGGCCGCATGGCAATCCGCGGGGCTTTCGGCTCTTCCCCCGCGGCCTCCGCGGCAAGTACGGCTTCCAGCACCTCGTCCCCTTCGCCTTTCACCACCGACAGCCCGCGGGCATCCCACTTCACCACCATGCGCGGGACGTTGAGCACGGCCACGGGAAAGCCCATCAAATCTTGGCGCTCAGACTTCAAGTCCTCCACGCTGTTCTTCAAATCGTACCCGAGCACCATGAACACCCAATCGCCCGCCGCCTCATCGAGGAAGGCTTGCATTTCGTCCAAGGTGTTCGGTCCCGCCGCATCGACTTGAAACGTCCGTTCCGAACCGAGGGCGAGGTAGGTGGTGCCTTCCGCGCGCCCATCGAACAGGCAATGCACGTGGGACTCACGCGCCACCACATCGGACCAATTCGGCAAGCCTCGGGTTTCCATCGGGCGGATCAGACGTGCAAGGCGCGGTCACCGGTTGCGGCGAGCGCAGCTTCTTTGATGGCTTCGGTGAAGGTCGGGTGGGCATGCGACATGCGGCTGATGTCTTCGGCCGTGGCCCGGAATTCCATCGCGACCACCGCCTCGGCGATGAGGTCGGCCGCGCGCGGACCGATCATGTGCACTCCGAGGATTTCGTCCGTTTCGGCGTGGGCGAGGACCTTGATGAATCCGTCCGTGTCCATGGACGCCCGGGCGCGTCCGCTGGCCTTGAACGGGAACGTTCCCGAGCGGTAAGCGACGCCATCGGCCTTGAGTTGTTCCTCGGTTGCGCCGACGCCGGCCACTTCCGGCCACGTGTAGACCACACCGGGAATGAGGTTGTAGTCGATGTGGGGGTGTTCGCCGGCGATGGTTTCCGCCGCGGCCACGCCTTCTTCTTCGGCTTTGTGGGCGAGCATCGCGCCGCGCACCACGTCGCCGATGGCGTAGATGTGCGGAACGGCCGTGCGCAGGTGCGCGTCCACCGGGATGCGGCCCCGATCATCGGTCGAAAGCCCCGCCGCTTCGAGGTTGAGGCCGTCGGTGTAGGGGCGCCGTCCCACCGCCACGAGGCAGTAGTCGACCGTCCATTCGACTTCCGCGCCTTTTTTATCCTTCGCCACCACGTGCACGGAATCGCCGTTCGAAGTGACCGATTGCACGCCGTGTTGCAGGTGGAATTTCACGCCGAGCTTCTTCATGGAGCGCATCAGTTCCTTGCCCAAACCCCGATCCATCGTCGGAATGATGGCATCGAGGTATTCCACCACGTGCACTTCCGTTCCGAGCCGCGCGTACACGCTGCCGAGCTCCAATCCGATGACGCCGCCCCCGATGACGAGCATCGAATTCGGACGTTCTTTCAACGAGAGGGCCTCGGTCGAGGTGATGATGCGGTCCTTGTCCGGTTGGGCGAAGGGCAGGGCGGCCGGCTTCGAGCCCGTGGCGATGATGATGTGGTCCGCCGATACGTCCACCGCCAGCCCGTCAACGGGGCTCACGCGCACGGTGTGGGCGTCCACGAAGCTCCCGAACCCTTCAAGCCGGGTGATGTCGTTCTTCTTCATCAGGAAGTCGATGCCCGCCGTGGTTTGCTCCACCACCGCGGCTTTCCGCGCGATCATTTGTGGAAAATCGAGCGACAATTCGCCCACGCCGATGCCGTGCTCTGCGAACTGGTGTTGGGCTTGGTGGTAGTGTTCCGAACTGTCAAGCAGCGCCTTTGAAGGGATGCAGCCCACGTTGAGGCAGGTGCCGCCAAGGGTGCTGTATTTTTCCACGAGGGCCGTTTTCTTGCCCAACTGCGCAGCGCGGATGGCCGCGACGTAACCGCCTGGCCCACCGCCGACGACCAATACATCGAATCGTTCCATGGTCGCAAAGTTACGGCGTGAAGCAGCGTGGGAATCGCTCGGAATCCCGTTTCTTTGCTCCCTTAAATCGCCGCGGGTTTGTGCACCACGACCCAAGGCCCGACCTGCTCGCCCCATGTGGACCCACATCGCCCGTTTCGTCCTGCGCCAGCGCCTCTTGCTCTTGCTGAGCTTGCTGGCGGTGACGGTGTTGTTCGCGATGCGGATTCCCGATGTGCGCCTTCAGTACACGTTTGGCGGGCTGCTGCCGAAGACGGATTCCACGGCTGTGGATTACCAAAACTTCATCGACCGATTCGGAATCGAGGGCAACGTGTTGCTCATCGGCTCCGACACCGAAGTCCTCACGGATCCCGCGAAACTCCAAGCGTGGTATGAACTGACGGAAGCGGTGAAGGCCATGCCGGTCCTCGTCGACACCACGGACAACGGCGTGTCGGACCCCGTCCCGCTTCCCATGATCGACAGCGTCTTCTCGGTTACGCACGCTTACACGCTCGACAAGGACACCGCGGAACGCAAGTTCACGCTCCGCCCCATTGTAGCGCCTGGCCGGATGCAAACCGGGGGGCACGTGGACCAAGCGTTCGCGGACAGCCTCCGAAATGCGGTGTTGGCGCTGCCCTTTTATGAAGGCTTCCTCTTCACCGAGGCGCAGGACGCCACCTTGATGATGGTCTTCCTCGATGCGACCTTGTTCAACTCGGAACGCCGCGGCACCGTGGTCGAGGACATCACCGCCATGACCAACGCTTGGAGCGCGGAGCACGACCAGCCGTTGCACCTCAGTGGCCTGCCCTTCATTCGCACGGAAATGACGAACAAGGTGAAGGGCGAAATCGGCTACTTCATCTCGGCGGCACTGCTCGTGACGGCCTTGCTGCTGTTCTTGTTCTTCCGGAATCCGACGGTGATGGGGGTGAGCTTGGTGGTGGTGGCGACGGGCGTGATTTGGTCCCTCGGCATGATGGCCGTGTTCGACTTCCCGATCACGCTGCTCATGAGCCTCATTCCGCCGCTGATGATCGTCATCGGGGTGCCCAATTGCATCTATTTGGTCAACAAATACCACGCGGAATTCAAGCGCCACGGGAACAAAATGATGGCGCTGCAGCGGATGATCGTGAAGGTGGGCAATGCGACGCTGCTCACGAATTTCACGACGGCGCTGGGCTTTGCGACGTTCATTTTCACGCATTCGAGCGTGCTGCGGCATTTCGGCATCGTGGCTTCGATCAACATCCTCGCGGTGTTCCTGATTTCCATCATCGTCATCCCGGCGCTGATGCTGTGGTTGCCCGAGCCGACGCCCAGGCACACCCGCCACCTCGATCGGCGGTGGATGTTCGTTTGGGTCAACCACCTCGTGCGCATCGTACAGGAGCATCGGCCGAAGGTTTACCTCGGTGCGCTGGCGGTCCTCGTTTTCAGTGTGTTGGGCATCGTCCAAATGCAAACGACGGGCAACATCGTCGACGACCTCCCCGACAGCGACCGGGTCATCACGGACTTGAAGTGGATGGAGGATCGGTTCCACGGAGCGATGCCCTTTGAGGTGCTCGTGGACACGGACAAACCGGGCAAGGCCACGTCCCCCGCGATGCTCTCCCGGGTCGAGGACTTGCAGGAGCTGCTCGCGGAGTACCCGGAATTCAGCCGGTCGCTGAGCGCGGGCGACGCGATGAAGTTTGCGATGCAGGCGTTTTACAACGGGGACCCGGGCCGTTACCGTTTGCCGGATCGCCGCGAGCGGTCGTTCATCGGCCCGTACTTGCGGGGCACGGAACAGGCGGCTTCGGATTCGGATGCCGCGTCGGGTGTGGCGAACAATTTCATGGACTCGGCGAAGGCGGTGACCCGGATTTCGGCCCAAATGGCGGACATCGGCACCATCGAGATGCGCGACCTCATGAACGAATTGCGCCCGCGCATCGATTCGATTTTCCCCGCGGAGGAATACCGGCTGACGCTGACCGGCACGAGCGTGGTGTTCCTCGAAGGGACGAGTTACATGGTGCGGAATTTGGGGATTTCCATTGCGCTCGCGATTTGCGTCATCGCGGGGATGATGGCCCTGTTGTTCCGCTCGGCGCGGATGGTCGTCATCGCGTTGGTGCCGAACCTGTTTCCGCTGCTGTTCACCGCGGGGGTGATGGGCTGGGCCGGCATTCCCATCAAGCCGTCGACCATTTTGGTGTTCAGCGTGGCGTTTGGGATTTCGGTGGACGATACGATCCACTTTTTGGCCAAATACCGACAGGAACTCAGCCTCAAGTCCTGGAACATTCGGCAAGCGGTCCTCCTCGCCCTCAAGGAAACCGGCGTCAGCATGATGTACACGTCCATCGTGCTTTTCTTCGGCTTCCTCATGTTCGCGATGAGCGGCTTCGACGGCACGCGCTCCCTCGGCTTGCTGGTTTCGATCACGCTGCTCGTGGCGATGTTCACGAACCTGCTTCTCCTGCCGTCGCTGCTGCTCGCCTTCGAAAAGGTGCTCACGACGCAATCGTTCCGCGAGCCGTTCTTCTCCCTGCTCGACGAGGAGGAAGACATCGAGTTGGAGGAGTTGGCGGTGCGGCAAGGGCTGGCGCCGGGCAAAGGGGATGAGCGGCACGAGGATTTGGTGCGGCAGCGCAAAGGGGAGTGAGCGGTTTCGCTTTCTGCCGGTTGCGACCGAACTTTGAAGCATGAAAGGCATCATCCTCGCCGGGGGTTCCGGCACGCGGCTTTGGCCCTTGACGAAGGCAGTGAGCAAGCAGCTCATGCCCGTCTACGACAAACCCATGATCTACTACCCGCTCTCCACCCTCATGTTGAGCGGCATCCGCGACATCCTCATCATTTCCACCCCGGCGGACCTGCCTGGCTTCCAGCGGTTGCTCGGCGACGGGGCGGAACTCGGACTGAACCTCACGTACGCGGAACAGCCCGAACCCAACGGTCTCGCCCAAGCGTTCGTCATCGGCGAATCGTTCATCGGCGAAGACAAGGTGGCGCTTGTGTTGGGGGACAACATTTTCTACGGGCGGAGTTTCGGCCGGCAGTTGCGGGCGAACACCGATGCGGAGGGGGCCATCGTTTACGCGTATTACGTGACGGACCCCGAGCGCTACGGCGTGGTGGAATTCGACGCGGAGGACCGGGTGCTGAGCATCGAGGAGAAGCCGGCGGTGCCGAAGTCGAATTTTGCGGTGCCCGGTTTGTACTTCTACGACAACGACGTGGTGGAAATCGCGAAGAACCTGAAGCCCAGCGCGCGCGGCGAGTACGAAATCACGGACGTCAACAAGGCCTACCTCGAAGCGGGCAAACTCTTCGTTTCCAAGCTCGACCGCGGCATGGCGTGGCTCGACACCGGCACCCACGAATCCCTCCTGCAAGCCTCGCAATACGTCCAAACCATCGAAGCGCGTCAAGGCCTGAAAATCGGCTGCATCGAGGAAATCGCGTGGCGGATGGAATACATCGACGACGCCCAAGCCGCGGCCCTGGCCGAACCCCTGCGCAAGTCGGGCTACGGCGACTACATCCTCGACCAAATCCGCCGCGGACGCTGACATGACGCACCCCCATCTCCCTCGCTTGAAATCCGCTGCGGACGCTGGCATCCAGGCCTTCCTCGACCGCTGGCCCGCCGACGAAGCCGACGGCCTGTATGCTCCGGTCCACTACCTGATGGCCCTGGGCGGCAAGCGACTTCGGCCGGTCCTCGGCCTCGCCGCCGCCGAAGCGGAAGGCGCTGACGCGGCCACGGCGATGCCCGCGGCACTCGCGGTCGAGCTCTTCCACAACTTCACGCTCATGCACGACGACATCATGGACGAAGCCCCCCTCCGGCGCGGCCAAGCCACGGTGCATTCGAAGTGGAACGAAAACACCGCCATCCTCAGTGGCGACGCCTTGTACACGTTGGCGCACATCGCCTTGACGGACCTGCCGGGCGACGCGTTGGTGCGGGTGCTGCCGGTGTTCAATGCGACGGCCCTTGAGGTCTGCATCGGCCAGCAATCGGACATGGCGTTCGAGCAGCGTTCGGACGTGAACGTTCAGGAGTACCTGGAGATGATCCGGCTCAAGACGTCGGTGTTGCTCGCGGCATCGTTGGCCATGGGGGCTGCGGTGGCCGGGGCTTCCGAGCGGCGGGTGAGCGCGTGGTATCGGATTGGGGAGCAGCTGGGTTTGGCTTTCCAAATGCAGGATGACCTGCTCGATGCCTTCGGCGATGCGGCCACGGGCAAGCAGGTGGGCGGCGACATCTTGTCGGATAAGAAGACCTTCTTGCGGTTGCACACCTGGGCGGCGCTGTCGGATGCGGAGCGCGAGGAGCTGGCCAAATGGGATGGCCGAACCGACCGCCCGGCCGAGAAAGTGGCCGCCGTTCAAGCCGCCATGCGCGCCACCGGTGCGGAGGACGCGGCGCGCGAACGCATGGCGCTCTACGTGGCGGATGCCCGGCGCGAGTTGGCGGCGTTGGAGTTGGACGCGGATTGGCTTGAGGCCTTCGAATCGGTCGCCGACCACATCGTCACCCGCAACGCGTGAACGACCTCCTTCACGACCGCGACCTGCCGGCGGGCGTGACCGCTGAGGCCTTCGTGGCGAAGGTGGTCGAACAGCTCGCGAAGGACTTTGAGTTGGATCTCGAGCGGTTGCGCACGGCGCGCATCGGGGTGGGGGCCTTGCTGAAGGACGTGATTTCGGCGGGGTTAGAAGGCGACCCCGGACCGGTGTTCGCCTCGTTTTACCGGCTCGACCTCGGCGAGGATCGGGTGCGCCAAATCCTGCACGACCACGACCGCCACGTGGCCGCCGGCCAACTTGCCGAACTGGCCTTGCATCGCGCGGCGTTGAAAGTTTGGACGCGGCTCACCTTCCGTTGAATCCCGCTGTATAATTCGGTATAAAATAAACGAGTCCGTTTATTATGCCTATCGAATAATGTAAATTCGATGGAAGGCACATGGGCCGGTTTAGCTCGTTGAATTGCCTGCATTGCCTTGCTTCGCTGGGGTGGTTGAAATTGCGGGCCCATGTCAGTCGGATTGTGGATTAATGTTGTATTTTCGACTACCAATCCACTTGATATGCGCATTAAATTTTACTTGAGTCGGGCTGTCTCCCTGTGTCTTAGCGGGATTCTTGCCGGGGCACTGGCCTTCCAGGCTTCAGGCCAAACCGCGACCATCCAAGGCGGCGACACCTACTCTTCCATCCACGAAGCCGTGGCGGCCGCATCAGCCGGCGACGTGGTGGAGCTCTCCGCCCACACGTTCACGCTGACCGAGCCCCTGGTTCTGGACCTCGCCATCGAACTCATGGGCCAAGGCGAAAGCACGATCATCAGCTGCTCGGGTTTGGCTTTGGGCCAAAACGCACTGAGCATCGCCGAAAACACCTCCGGGGTGACCTTGCGCAACTTCACCCTCGACGGCAGCGAGCGAGCCACCTTTGGCATCCACGTGCGACCCGGCACGTCGAACACGACCTTGACCGGATTGACGGCCACCAATTGCCTCCAAAACGGCATCTCGTTCACGGGAACGACGAACACCGACGGCATCAACACGGTCACGAACATCACGGTGTCGAACAACGGGTTGTCCGGCCTTGGCTTCGGGGCTTCTCAATACGTCACGGTCAGCAACGTGACCGCCTCGGGCAATGCGGGAAGCGACATCGGCATTTACATCGGCTCGTACGATGCGCAGCCGAATGATCATTTGGTCTTCGGTGAAGGGCTCGACGTCAACGCCATCACGTACACCATCGAAGCAAACGACCCCGAGGGCTTCGAAGTCGTGGCTTCCACGAACGACCCCTCGGACGTGCTGTATAATTACGCTGCCAACGTGGTGGTTCCAGCGGAATGGAACCACGTGTTGATCACGGACGTGAACGAGGTAATTGCCCCGGGAACATCCACGTTCTCAGCGTACGCCTTGATGAAAGCCGAGTCCTATGCCGGTGCGGCGGCCTTGGCCCAAGCCGCGGGTTACCTTGAAAACAT
>CAYMHW010000004.1:0-53011 GCA_964390365.1 uncultured Comamonadaceae bacterium
TTAGCTCAGCTGGTTAGAGCGCTACCTTGACATGGTAGAGGTCACTGGTTCGAGTCCAGTATTGCCCACTTATAAAGCCCCGTTCGCCATCCGTGAACGGGGCTTTTTGATTGCGGTTCGTGACCTAACTTGGCCGGGTGAAAGTGATTCGAAGCGTTGAACGGGCCTTGGATGTCAGCTTGGTTGCGGCCGGGGTGGGGATGTGGTTGGCGTGGTTTGGGCCGCTGTTTCAGCGCCTCGGCTCGGTGATTCTGAGCCCAGAGGGGGATGGGTTGAAGAACACGTTTACGTTCGTTTGGCAAGTGGTGCACGGGGACTCCTACACGGAGTTTTCGGGGATGAACGCACCTTTCGGAGAGCACATCTGCTACACCGATGGCCATCCTTGGCTTGCGGCGTTGATGCAGGCGACGGGACCCTGGTCCACTGAGCAGGCATTGGCGGTGCTGAATGGGTTCACGTTGTTGTCGGTGCCGTTGAGTGCTTTGGCCTTTTTCATGCTCTTTCGCACTTTTGGAGAACGCCGATTGGCGCGGGCCCTTCCGGCCGCGATTGCATTGTCCTTCATGCAGCCTGCGGTGATGCGCTTGGGGGGACATTACGCCTTGAACCACGTGTGGATGTTCGTTGGCTGTTGGGCGCTGTTGCGCGTGGCCCGCTCTCTCGCTCGGCCCCAAGGGGCTTTCATTGCGCTCTTTTTACTTCAAAGCCTCGCCTGGTTCACGCACGCCTACCTCGGGGCCATGAGCAGCGGCTTTGTTTTGCTGGTGAGCGGGTTCGAGGCGGCGCACCGGCGGACGTGGCGATTCGCCGTGCCCGCCTGGATCAGTTTGTGTTCTGTGGCCTTGTTCAGGGGCTTCATTGCGGTTACGGATCGCCATGAAGGGCGGATTGAGCATCCGACGGGGTTTTGGCGAGGGCACGGGGAGTTGCAGGATTGGGTGGTGCCAGTGGTAGGGCCGATGCGTTCGTTGGTGGATGGGTTGGGGAGGGTGAGCTTGACGTGGGAGGCTTCGGCGTATATCGGGGTCGGAACGATGGCCGTGTTGGTGGGTTTGGCCGTGAGGCGACGTGGGGCGGGCGTTGGACAGTATGAGGTGTTGGCGGCGATGGCGTTGGGCTTGGTGGCGCTGGGGTTGCCGTGGCGGTGGGTTCCGGAGGCGTTGGAGGCCCTGCCCGTTTTCAAGCAGTTCCGGGCGGTGGGTCGGTTTGCCTGGCCGCTGGCGGCCGTGGCGGGTGTGGCGGCGTTTGGGGCGGTTCGGAATCGGCCGTGGTTGCTTCGGTTGTTGGTGGTCAGCTGGTTGGTGGAAGGTGGGGCTGTGCTGCGGATGGCGTCGACATGGTCGGCTCCGTCGCCTTTTTTGGACCAAACCCTTCCCGTCCCACCCGACGTCCACGCCATCCTTCCTTTGCCGTTCACGCACTACGGTTCGGAGGCGCATTCCTTACCGCGCCGGGAAGAGGCGATGCGGGTGGCGACGGTGGTGGCGCAAGCAACGGGCATTCCGATGATGGCTGCGAACCTGACCCGGGTTGCGGTGCCTGAGGCCCGGGCGCAGCTCGCTCAGTTTGGCCGGCCGGGTGGGACGCGGTTTGGACTTCCCTTGGATGCGCCGGTTTGGGTAGTGCGTTCTTCAGAGCCGCTCCGAGACCACGAAGCGCGACGTTTTCTCGATCGCCCCGATTCGGTACGCACCCCGTTGCCCGTCGAAGGATGCACCGACGCTTACCGATGGGAGCCGGCGCGCTGGGATTCTCGGGAATGGGTGGAAGGGCCGGAGATTTGGTCCGAGGAATTCGAAGGCCTACCAGGGGGTTGCTGGAGCGGAAGCCCGCAAGGCCAAATCCCCATCGCCCGCATCCCTTGCGATTCGTTGCCTCCGGGTCGGTATGCCGTTTCAACTTGGTGGTCCACCACAGAACCGGGAGGCTTCAATAACCGATTCGCTTGGCAACTGATGCGCGGGAAACGCAAGGTGGCGTGGGCCTTCCCGGAAGAAGCGGTTACATTCAACGCCGCTTGGTGTGAGTCCGTCACAGAATTCGACCACCGCAACGGGGTGCAACCAGGCTTGGATTTGGTGCTCGCAGCGGGACCGCATCACAACGCGGAACTCCATTTGCACCGAATCACGTTGCGACGGGTGTCCCCAAAGCCTCCGCCAGATCGAACTCTCCCACTCACTCCCTGGCGATGAACGCTTCACCGATGGGAGCGTGGCATGCACGGTGCGATTTCCCGAATGGGCACCCTCAGGGCTGACGCACCCAGAACTGCAGGTCGGTGTCCATGGGAACGGTCTGACCGCAGGGACCTGTTGGGCATCCGTGTCATGCGTGGGCATGACGTCGTTTTGCCAAAGGATCGTTCACACCGCCCATCAAACTCCTGTTTTTCATCAATGAGCGCCAAAGTCAAGGCTGTCCAGGTGGTTGCGATGCGCCCATCGTTTGGGTTCGATCGGACTGCCAACCGTTGAACACGCGGTAAACGCCGCTCCCGGTGTTTTGCGCAAAACCAAGCCACATCTTCGAAGCATTCGTTGTCGAAGCGCAACGATTCCGATGTTAGTCCCCGTTTTCAGGCGAACAAATGCTCAACACTGACTGACCGATGCGAAATGCCTACCACCGATTCATTCGGAATCAATGCCCGAATCTGGACGTCATTTTTGATTGACAGGAGATGAGGAATACCTGATTTGCGCGATGTTCTTGACAGGGAATCGGTCCTATTTTTGGGCCATGTTAGTGCGCTTGAGCGAGATGAAACCGATGCAACACGGCACCATAGAGCGGGTGAACCGTCCAGAAATGGTGTTGGCCTTGATCGAGATGGGCTGTGGAATCGGTGAGCGGGTAGAGGTGGCACACACCACGCCAGGGCGAGGTCCGATGGCGATTTTTTCTTGTGGCAGGAAACTCGCGTTGCGCCGAGAAGCGGCCAACGAGCTTTGGGTTCGGGTCGGTGGTGTTGAGGCGGTCGAACGCGCAGAGCCTGTGGTTGCTTCGGTGACCCGTGTCAGCTAAGGAGCTGGTAAACAACGAACGCAGCGAAGTAGGCAAAAGCCGAAAAACCGATGGCCTGCCCCAGCGCCCAGGTCCACGATTTCAATTCCCGCTGTACGATGGCGACGGTGCTCATGCATTGCATCGCGAAGAGGTAGAACACGATGAGCGATGCCGCGGAAGCGACGTTGAGCAGGGGCTTGCCGGTACGGGGGTGGACTTCGGTGGAGAGGCGGGCTTGCAAGGCCGTGATGCTCCCGTATTCACTTCCTGGTGTGGGGTAGAGCGTGCTGAGGGTGCCGACGAAGACTTCGCGGGCGGCGAAGGAAGTGAGGATGGCGATGCCGAGGCGGCCGTCGTAGCCGAGGGGGCGGACGGCGGGCTCGATGAAGGAACCGATTTGGCCCATCCACGAGGCTTCCATCAACGCTGCTTCTTTTTCTGCGGGCGTGCCTTCAACGGCGCGCGCAGCGGCCATTTCGTCCGATGGGCCGAAGCGCCCCAGCACCCACAGGACAAGGGAGACGACCAGGATGACGCGGCCAGCGGAGTGAACGAAGGTCCAGCCCTTGCTCACCATTTCGTGCAGGACCGAGGTCCATTGTGGCCAGCGGTAGACCGGCCATTCCAGGGTGAAGCCGCCTTCATTGCGTTTGGGGAGGGTGCGGTGCAGCAGGGCCGCTAAGGCGAGTGCGGCCAATGAACTCACGACGTACAAGCCGAAGAGGAAGAGGCCTTGCAGGTTGAAGAGGCCGGCTACGGTTTGGTCCGGAACGATGAACGCGATGAGGAAGGCGTAGACGGGCAGGCGGGCGCTGCAGGTCATCAGTGGGGTGACCAGGATGGTCAGGAGGCGTTCGCGCTTGCCGGGAATGGAGCGGGCGGCGAGCACGGCGGGGACTGCGCACGCCATGCCGCTGACGAGCGGAACGAGGGAGCGGCCGGTGAGTCCGAGCCGTTGGAGGAAGCGGTCGCCAAGGAAGCCCACGCGGGCCATGTAGCCCGTGGAGTCGAGGATGGCCGTGAGGCCGAAGAGGATCATGATTTGGGGCACAAACACGACGATGCCCGCAATGCCCGCGAACAAGCCGTCCACCAGCAAGCTGCGCCACCACGTGTCCGGCAGCCGTTCGCCGACCCATTGCATGCCCTGGGAAAAGAGGGCGTCGACGGCGTCCATCGGCCACGCGGCCCACGCGTAAACCGCTTGGAAGATGCCGAAGAAAACGAGCGCCACGATGGCGTGGCCCCAAACCGGATGGGTCAGCACCGCATCCACGCGGGTGGTGCGGGTGGTGGCTTGCGCGTCGTTTTCGGCAGGGGTTTCGGGGACGAGCGGGCGGAGGATGGCCATGCGCTCACCGACCTCGTGCAGTTGGAGGGCGGCTGGGGAGGCGGGTTGGCCGTCTTCGGTCAGGAGGAGGTTGCGGGCTTCGCGGATGACGGTTTGGCCTTCGCGCGACATCCAAGACGGCACGTCGCTCCGCCGCAACAGAAAGCCCGCGCGCGCCGCGTCCAAGCCCACCACGGTGCACACCCGCTGCACCGCTTCGGCCCAGCCATTGACAGGCCCACCCCCCACGGGATCCAGCCGCGCCACGCCCGGAGCGGTGGCCTTCACCTCGGTCCAAAACGCCCGCGCATCCCCCTTCAGCGCATCCGTGACCAACACCGGAATGCCCAAACCGCGCGCCAAACCGGCCGAATCCACGGTTGTATCGTCCGTCCGGTTGATGACCAGCAACGTTGGGAAGCCCCATTCCATGACCTGGTGCACGAGGAACAACCCGCTCCGGAGCTGCGCCCCGTCCACCACCGCGAGCACGGCATCCGGGCGGTCCGGATGGGCGGGGTTGAGCAAGACGTTTTGCGTGACCTGTTCGTCGGGTGCGGTCGCGTGCAGGCTGTACGTTCCGGGCAGGTCGATGAGCGCGTCTGCCGCGTCAAACCGCACGGTGGCGGAAGTCGACGATACCGTCACACCCGGCATGTTGCCCACCTTGCCGCGGGATCCGGTCAGGCGGTTGAACAGCGTGGTTTTGCCGCAATTGGGGTTTCCGACGAGCGCGTATTTCATGGGAGGCCGCAAGTTCGTTCCGAATGGAAGGGAGGGCAATACCGCGAAAGGGGGAATCAGCTGCGGACGAGCCAAGCGGCGGGATCCACCGGCGATTTTTCGTTCCCTTGGATTTTCCAAACCTCGAAGTGCAACACGCTCGACCCGCCCACAGTGCGCACTTTCCCGAGCGTGGAGCCGCGGGTGATTTCTTGCCCTTTCGCGACCGTCACACCGGTCAGGTTGCTGTACACCGTCCGGTAGGCGCCGTGGGACACGATGATGGTCGCGCCCGAACCGGGGATGTCGAACACGCTTGTCACGCGGCCGTCGAAAATCGCCGTGGCTGCAGCGCCGGCGTCGGTGGTGATGTCGATGCCGTTGTTGTCGATGGTGATGCCGGGCAGCGTGGGGTGGTTTTGCCGGCCAAACCGCCCCGTCATCACCCCGCGCATGACGGGCCATGGCAACGTGGATTTGTTCCGTTCGAAGGCTTCGGAGACGATCTTGCCCGCGGGGGTCAGGGCATACTCGCCCGCGGAGGAGGCGCGTTCTGCGGCGAGTTCGGCTTCGATGAGTCGCCGGATTTCGGCGTTCAGGCGGTCGCGTTCGGCGGCGGCTTGACGCTGTTCCCGCCGAAGCCGTTCTTCCTCGCTTTTGAGTGACTGAACGATGCGCTCGCGCTCGGCCCGATCCGCGTTCAGTTGCTCCCGCTCCACCGCCAGTCCGTCAAGCAGTTGCTGGGTCGTCCGCCGTTCCGCTTCCAACGTGCTGCGCTTGGCGGTGAGGTTTTCCTGATTGGATTGGATTTCAGCGACTTGGGCTTTCCGCAATTCCGCGTAAGATTGGAGCAGTTGGAACCGAAGCACCGCCTGGCTGAAGGACTCGGCGGCGAACAGGTAGAGCATGGGATTCTCCGCGAGCTTCATGCGGTAGGCCTGTTGCACCATGCGCGCGTACTCGTCGCGCAGGGCGGCGATGTGGCCTTCGAGCGACCGAATTTCGCTGTCGGTGCCGTTCATTTCGCGCTCGTTTTGGCGCAGCGCCTGGCGGTATTGGCGAATGAGGGCTTCCCGTTGCGCGATGACTTGGTCGACAAGTTGCAGCTCGGAAACGGCGTTGGAGCGGTTTTCGCGGGCTTGGCCGAGGAGCCGTTCGGTGTTCGCGAGTTGCGCGGCGATGGCATCGCGCTGGCGTTGCAGGTCGGCTTTGCTTTGGGCCAAACCTTGACCCGCCAAAGCGAGCAACACCCCGAACAAAATCAGCTTAGAACGAATCACGGCGCTCAAGTTCATCGGGGACTTCAAAGGGGAAATCGTACGCTTTGTTCAGGCGGGTGCGGCCGACATCGAGCCGAACCGTGAAGGCGCCTTGCGGGGTTTCGATGAGGACTTCGATTTGGCCTGGCAACCGGCCGCCATCCGTTGTGTTGAAATCGCTCCGCGTGATCGTGACAAACCGCTGGTAATACAGGTCATCGAAGACGTCGCGCACGGGGTCGAAACTCAGCCCATCGAACCAGTGCCGCTTCACGAGCAGGTCGTCCTCATCCGCCCGCTCGCGCACCCGTTCGTAAGCGCGGTCGTTGAGCTGAATGGTCAGGGAGTCGTCCGGCGCGAGGTCCTTGTCGTCGAGGCCGATGACGCGCTTCGTACGGCGTTTGTACTTGGAAATCAGCACGTATTCGCGGCCGTCGATGCGGCTGATGAACTTGTCATTGGCCAAATCCAACCCCATCGGCCGCCCGACCAGCACGTCCTGCAAATCCCGAAACCCGATGGGCGTGTCCAGCCATTCCGAGACCGCGTTGTAATCGCCGGCATAGTGAAACCGGTTGTTCGGCACCTT
Organism: uncultured Comamonadaceae bacterium; assembly: GCA_964390365.1. GTDB lineage: Bacteria > Bacteroidota > Bacteroidia > Flavobacteriales_D > Sanyastnellaceae > JALQTD01. The sequence goes on from CAYMHW010000004.1 coordinate 6,914, forward strand.
GCTGATGAGGAAGGCGCTGTCGGGGGTGAGCTTCAACCGCGCCACTTCCACGCCGAGGGCCGGGCTGATGCTGACCCAAATCACGCTGTCCCGCGCCATCCGCACCGTCGCACTGAACGACCCGTTGCGCTGCTCCGATTCCACCTCCGCATCCACCTTCATCGACAGCCATTCCCAGTCCATCGCCGTGGCGCCGTACTGCGTGAGGATGGCGTTCGGGCTTTGGTTTTTCAGCGGCTTGCCATGGGCCAAACGCCGGGCATTCGAACACCCCGCCACCGCGATCACCACCCACATCAGCGCCACCCACCGCATCATGACGCTCCGTTCATTTTGCGTAGAATCCGCTCGGCATCCGCCCCGCGCTCCATCGCCTGTTCAAACGCTTCACGCGCCTTCTCTTCATTCCCTGCAGCCCGGTAAATGTCCCCCGCGTTCTCCCACATCCCGGCGGTTCCGCCTTTGCCATCTGATTGCAACGCACGCTCCATCCATTCCACCGCTTCCGCGTGCTCCCCGCGCACGTGCAACACCCACGCGTAGGTGTCTTCGAAGATGGCCACGCCCGGTTCGATGGCCACGGCGCGCTGAATGGCCTTCAGCGCACGGTCCAATTCCTCGCCGGCCTGGGCGAAGTACCACGCTTGGTTGTTCCAAATCGTCGCATCCTCCGGCGCCATTTCCAGCAGCACATCGTACGTTTTCGCCGCTTCCAACGGCCGCCCCGCAGCATTCAACGCATCCCCCAAGTTCAAATGAATCCGAAACTTCAAGTCCGGGTTGTGAAAGACCAAATTTGCCTGCGCCTCCAAACACCGCTCCACCGCCTCGTCCGCATTCCCGAGCGCCTTTGCAGCCATTCCCGCATGCAACAGCAGTTCGGGATCCACGGGAAAACGCGCCACGGCTTTGGTCGCATCCTGCTCCAACGCCGCCCAATCCCCGAGCGCCGCATCGAACGATACGAGCCGCCTCCACGCCTCCACCCGGTGCGGCTGCATGTCCACCGCCTGCCGCGTGTACGATCGAGCCGCCTCCAACTCGTCGTCCGCCACGGCCACTTCCGCCGCGAGCAGGTACAGCGCCGCCTCCCGTCCGTTCGCTTCGAGGGCGGCTTTCAGCAACGGTCGCAACGGCGCCGACACCACCGGGCTGTAAAGCCGTTCCTGGTAGTAACTCAGCACGCCCAGTTGCTCGCTCAACGTCACGTCATCTGAGGCGAACGCCCGGGTGAAATGCTCCACAACCAGTTTGTCGTTGTGCTCGTCCATGTACCACATGCCCAGTGCATACTGCACGCGCCCGTTGTACGGGTCGATGGCCTCGGCGGCTTGCAGCACGTCGAACGCCGCGAAGGCATCCCCTTGCTCTTCGAGGAACGAAGCGTAGTACACCCGAAACTCCACGATGTCAGGGAAGTCCGATACCATGCGCTCGAGCTCCTTGCGAATGCGTTCGGGTGGTGCCGTCGCGCTCAAGATGCTCAGCCGTTCTTGTGAAATCTCAGGATCGGGCGCCGCAGCGGCCTCGTACGCGTCGCACACGGCCACAGCCAAATCCCGTGCGCCCTGCTCCCTGCACCGCTCCACCCAATCGAGCGCGTAGTCGATGTCGCCCCGCCGCGCCTCCACCAACCCGATGACGTCCTTTTGCGCCCCTTTCGCATCGCCCAACGCGAGCAACGTCAAGGCCCGGTAATGCCGAGCCCACGGGTCTTCCAAGCCCAAACCGATGGCGCGATTCAAGTGCACCAGCGCAGCGGAATGCCGTTCGGCCTCGAAGTCGAGCTTGCCCATTTGGAACGGAATCGCGGGCTCCTCGGGCTCAAGCAGCGCACAGCTCGACAGCGCTCCGTAGGCCGCTTCGGCATCGCCTTTGGCCAAATCCCGCTGGGCATCAAACCACGCGCGCTGGAAGGCCTCCGGGTACGGCGGCAACTCCGCCAGGTCCCGGCTCCCGCCGCAACCCCACGCCAGCAGCGCAATGCCCATCAACCAGCCTGCGTTCAATTTCATCCCTGAATCGTCGAATAATCCCCCAAACTCACGTCCTTCACCCCGCCATCCACGTGGGCATGGCTGCCGATCATCGCGCCGGAAAGCCGCGCGTTTTCGATGGTGCTGTGGTCTTGAATGAGGGCGTTGTCGATGCGGCTGTCGGCAACAACCGTGCCCGCTCCGATGCTCACGTGCGGCCCCACGACCGAGCGTTCAATGCGCGCTCCCGCTCCGATGAAGACGGGCGGCAGGATGACGCTGTCGGTCGTCACGGCGGTCGGGTCCACGTGGCTCGCGGTGAGGTCAAGGATGCGGCGGTTCGTTTCGACCGTGACGGCCTTGTTCCCGCAATCCATCCACTCGCTGACTTCGCCGGGCAGGAAGCGCAGCCCCGCATTCGTCATGTTGCGCAGCGCGTCGGGCAGTTGGTATTCGCCGCCGTGGCGCACGTCCTCGTCGATGAGCCGCTGCAGTTCGCGCTCGAGCCGTACGCCGTCTTTGAAGGCGTAGATGCCGATCATGGCCAAATCGCCCACCCATTCCTTTGGCTTTTCCACGTAGTCCACAATCGCTCCCTCCTCATCGGTCACCACCACGCCGAAAGCACTCGGGTCCTCGATGCGCTGAACAAACAGCACGCCATCCGCCGACGGGTCGATGGTGAAGTCCGCCCGGAACAACGTGTCCGCAAACGCCACCACGACCGGCCCCTTCAAGCACTCCCGCCCGCACAATATCGCGTGCGCCGTCCCGAGCGGCTCGCGCTGGTAACAAATCCGGCCCTTCGCCCCCAACCGCTCGGCCACCGCGAGCAACTGCGCCTCCGCTTCCGCCCCGAAGTCCCCGATGACGAACGCGATTTCCTCCACCGGCTCGCCGCTCCGGGCCACGATGTCTTCCACGAGCCGTTCCACAATGGGCTTGCCCGCGACCGGGATGAGCGGTTTGGGGACGGTCAAGGTGTGGGGGCGCAACCGGCTGCCCCGGCCGGCCATGGGGACGATGATGTTCATGCGGTCGGTGGGTTCGAAGGCGTGAAGTTACAACGGAATGCGCGCGGGTTCAGTGCGTTCCGGTCGAGCCGAATCCGCCGATTCCGCGAGCGGTGGAGGGCAACTCCTCGACTTCCTGCCACGCGATGCGTTCGTAGCGCGCCAGCACGAGTTGGGCGATGCGCTCACCGTGTTCGATTCGGAAGGGTTGCGGGCCGTGGTTGATGAGGAGGACGCCGATTTCTCCGCGGTAGTCCGCGTCGATGGTTCCGGGTGCGTTGAGCACGGTCACGCCGTGCTTGAAGGCCAGGCCGCTTCGGGGCCGAACTTGGAGTTCGGTGCCTTCGGGGAGGGCGACGTACAGGCCCGTGGGCACGAGTTGGTAGGTGCCGGGGGCGAGCGTGATGGGCGCTTCGAGGCAGGCCCGCACGTCGAGGCCGGCGCTGAGGGCCGTGGCGTACTCGGGCAGGGCTTGGCCGGAGCGGTTGCGGACCGCGACCGTCATTTTCCGGGGAATTGCGGTTTGCGCTTCGCGATGAAGGCTTGGGTGCCCTCGCGGAAGTCCGCCGTTTCGAAGCAGGCGCCGAAGTGGTCGATTTCTGCGCCGAAGCCGTCCCGGGAGTATCCCGCGAGGACTGCCTTGAGGGCGGAGGTGAGGGCGGTGGGGGCGTTTTTCATGATTTGGCCTGCAAGCTTTGCCGCCGCATTCAGCAGCTCCTCCTGCGGCACCACCGCGTTCACCAACCCGCAAGCGAGCGCCTCCTCCGCCTTGATGCCACGCGCGGTCAAGATCATCTCCATCGCCTTGCCCTTGCCCACCAACTGCGGCAAGCGCTGCGTGCCCCCATACCCGGGAATCACGCCGAGCGACACCTCCGGCAAGCCCATCACCGCGTTGTCCGACGCCACCCGAATGTGCGCGGCCATCGCGAGTTCCAGCCCGCCGCCGAGCGCAAAGCCGTTGACGGCCGCGATGACCGGCTTCGGGCACTGTTCCACCTTGTCGAACAGCAGCCGCTGCCCTTCCGCCGCGAGCTCCTTGCCTTGCTCGGCATTGAATTCCGCGAATTCCTTGATGTCCGCGCCGGCCACGAAGGCTTTGCTGCCGCTGCCGGTGAGCACGATGACGCGCACTGCGTCGTTTGCGGCCGCGTCGTCAATGGCGCCCGAAAGCGCGCGGATCACTTCGCCGTTCAAGGCGTTCAGGGCTTCCGGCCGATGGATGGTCAGCGTCAGGATGCCGTCTTGGAGGTCGTTGAGAATGAGCATTGCGCCGCAAAGTTACGGCGTTGGCTCCCCCCAAATCCACCCCATCCGCCGCCACGCCAGCGCGAGCTGCACTTCGGCGTCGATGCGTTCTTTGATGGCTTTGAGCCAGGTGGCTTCGCGGCTGTTGAGGAGGAACAGCGAGCTTTCGCCGACCTCGAATTTCACTTCTTCGGCGGCGAGGAGTTGGGCGGCGAGGGCTTCGGATTCGCGGGCGCTCCGCCATTGGGCGAGGACGTCGGCCCAGGCGGTGCCGGCGCCGATGGCCTCGGTTTCCCATTTCCAGGCCTTGGCGTCGCGGTCGAGGGCGATGTTTTCGGCTTCGATGCGGGCGAGGGCGAGGTCGCCGCGTTCCTTGCGGAGGAACAGGGGGAGGGCGGCTTTGAGTTCGAGGGCGTAGTCGTTTTCGAGGTCGAAGGTGCCGCCGGTTTCGGAGAGGGCGAGGAAGCGCGCGTCGAGTTGGGGCTTGAGGAGTTCTTGGCGCAGCCGGATTTCGGCTTCGGCGGCGCTGGTCTTGGCGGTCAGGGCTTCGGCGTAGGGGTGGGCTGGCCAACGCGCGGTGCGGGCTCCGGCGTCAAGGAGGGTGGTGCGGACCCAGGCCGTGCGGGCGTTGGGGTCACCGGGGTAGGTGGGGACGTTGCTGGAAGTCAAGGCCATGGGGCGGCCGGCGGGGTCCCAGAGCCACGAGGAGGCCTTGGCGCGGGCCTCGGCGAGGAGCGCGGCGGCGCGGGCGGCTTCCATCGTGCGGGTGGTCCAGCGGAGGCGGGCCTCGACGGTGTCGATGGCGGCGCGGTCTCCGCCGATGAGGGACGCGCGGATGCCGTCGAGCCGTTCGAGGGCGAGGCGTTCCGCTTCCCGGGCGACTTCAGCCGCCTCGTGGGCTTTGTACCATTTTGCGAAGTCGGTGGCGGCGTCAAGGAGGAGGTCGTTGAGGGCGGCGGTGCGCTGGGCGGCGTTGAGGGTCACGTAGGCCTCGGCTTGGCGGAGGGCGGTTCGGCGGGCGTCGGTGAACAGGCCTTGGCCGAGGCGGACGGTGGCTCCGACGGACCAGAGGCCGGCGTCGGGGAGGGTGGATTCGGGGTTGAGGTAGGTGCCGTCGGCTTCGTTCCAGCCGGCGTCCACCGCGATGCCGAGGCGGGTTTCGGCCGTCAGGCCCGCGCCGCGGTAGTCGTAGTAGGAGGTGCCGCTGTAGGACTTGGATTTGTCCTGGGCGAAGAACTTGGGGTCGAAGGCGCCGCGGGTTTTTTGGAGGTAAGCCGCGGCCGCGTCGTCGAGGAGGGCGGCTTGGGCGGCGAGGGGGTGGTGGGCCAACACCGCACTGAGGAAGTCGGATTCCGTGAGCGTGATTTGGCCTGCCAGCCGGGGCAGGAAAAGGCCCATCAACAGCAGGGTCAGGAGCCGCTTCATTTTTTCACCTCCTTCTCTTGTGCGCCGGTGTAGTAGTCGGGCGGGAAGCCGTTGAGCTGCCGCCAAATCTCATACCAAACCGGAACCGTCTCCAACAGCGCAATGCCCCGCGCTCCGCCACCGGCCCGCAGCGCTTCCGGCCACGGAGCCGCCTCCCGCTCCGACACGAGCACCCGGTACTTGCCGTTCGCACTGATGACGGGATCGATGGCCACGATTTCCCCTGGGAACGTCCCATAGGTCACCGCCGGCCAGCCCGAAAACACGATGGCGGGCCACCCGTCGAACAAAAAGCGCACCTCGTTCCCCACGTGGATGAGCGGCAAGTCCATCGGCTCCACGTAGAACTCCACGGCGAGCGCGGTCTCGTCCGGCACGATGGTCAAAATGGGCGTGCCCTCTTTCACGGTTTCCCCGATGCCCACGGACAGCGCCTGCGTCACGCGGCCCGATTGGGGCGCCCGCAAGTACCGGAAGCCCGCCCGCGCCTCGTAGTTCGCGAGCGTGTTCCGCAACTTCGCCACGTCCACCCGCGCCTCCGCAGCCGCCGATTCCGCGCTGAATCGATCGCTCGACACCTTCGCGAGCTTGTCCGCGAACTCGCTCGCGATGGTCGATTGGTCGAGCAGCGCGTTCGACAGGTCGTTCCGGCTGTACGCCAAATCGTTCACCGCCTTCGTCATCTTCGCCTCCGCCTCTTGGCCTTTCATCCGGCGCGCTTCGAGGTCCGTCAACGACTTGAGGCCCTGCTCGTACAGGGATTGCTGGCGTTCGAGCTGGGCGAGGGCGACGTCGAGGTTGAGTCGGGCGGCCACGAGGGCGGCGCTGTCGGTGGTGACCTTGAGCTGGGCTTGGCGCGTCTTGTTGGCGGCGGCGGCGAGCTTGAGGTCCCGGGCCTCGGTCACGGCGGCGAACTGGTCGGCCAGGGCCGCGACCTTGTCTTCGTAGGCGCGCAGGCCGGACTCCTTGGCGGCGAGCTGTTCGCGCGTGCGTTCGAGGAGTTCGGGGTCGGTGTATTCGGATTTGACCTCGGAGAGGCGCACGAGGGTGTCGCCGGCGTGCACGTATTGGCCTTCGCTGACGTACCATTGCTCGATTCGCCCGGGGATGGCGCTGGGCACGCGTTGCGGCCGTTGCTCGGGGCGCAGCATCGTGATTTGGCCTGTGCTCTGAATGTTCTGCGTCCACGGCAGGAAGGCGAAGGCGACGAGGGCCAAAAACCCAATCGCCATCAACCGCTGCAACCACGCGCTCGTATACCGGCTCTTCAGCAGCCCAAAGGCACCATACGGCCGCGTGTCGATGCGCCCATCGATGGAGTTGTCGCTGAGGTTAAGCATCGTTCGAGGGGGTTTCAATGCGTTCGATGCGGCCATCGCGCAAGTGGACGACGTGGCTGCACCGCTTCAAATAAGCCGCCTCCGAAGTGGCGGCCACCAGCGTCCAAGGGTGTTCGGGCCGGGCCAGGAACTCCGAAAGCGCTTCCTGCTCCTCCCGTTCAAACGGCCGCAGGAACGGATCGAGCACAAGCAACCGCGGCCGCCCGGCAATCGCCCGCGCAAGGAAAATCCGGTGCACGAACGTCTGCGGCAACCCTTCCCCATCCGACGTCAAGTGCGTCGAAAACCCTTCCGGCCACGCCTCGATGATGGGCATGAGCCCCACCGCCTCGGCCGCCCAACGCAGGTCCTCGATGTCGATGCCCGCGCGCCCCACCGTCAAGTTGTCGGCGAGCGTGCCGTCGAAGATGACCTCCTGCGCGAGGTAGTCGCCGATTTGGCGGCGCAGCAACCGCATGTCCCAGTTCTTCGCGGGAATGCCGTTGAGGATGCGCGATCCCGACGACGGCTCGAGCAACCCGCTCAACACGTGGAGCAACGCGGTCTTCCCGCTCCCCGGCGGTCCCACCACCGCCACCCGCGCCCCGGCCGGCAATTCGAGGTTGACCCCGTCGAGCACGGGCCGGTTCACGTACTTGCCCTGCGGCAGGGCCACGTCGATGAGCTGGACCTTGAAGCCCGTCGTCGCCGGCGCGTTCACGTTGTTGTCGGCGCCTTCGGGATCGAGCGGGATGTCCGTGACTTGGCCCATCTTCTCCACCGCCGTCAGCACGTCGTAAATCGGTTCCATCGTCAGGATGAGCTTCTCCGCGGAGTTCATGATGAGGATGATGATGATCTCGGAGGCGACGAATTGACCGATGGTGATTTCGTTGTCGATGACCAGCAGGCCGCCGATGACCAGCAGCCCCAGCGTGATGAGCGCCTTGAACGCCACGATGCTGCCGTATTGGAAGATGAGCAGCCTGAAGTGCTGCTTTCGATGGGCCAAATACGATTGCACCAACCCGTCCGCGCGCTCCAGCGGCAATTCAGTTTGGCCCGCGAGCTTGAACGTGCTGAACCCGCGCGCCAATTCCTTCAACCAATGCGCCACCCGGTACTTGTCACTGCTCTCCTTCAAGCTGGTTTTCAAGCCCTTGGGCCCGGTCCAATACACAATGCCGCCCAGCAACGCCGCGAGGAACACCCCGAAGAAAATGAAGAACGGGTGGTAAAACGACAGCAAAATCAGCCCGAACAAAATCTGCAAGCCGCTCGCCGTGAAATCCAGCAGCAGCTTCGACAACCCCTTCTGAACGTTGAGCGTGTCGAAAAACCGGTTGATCAACTCCGGCGCATAAATCCCCCGCATCGCCTCCGTCTTGAATCGGGGAATTCGGTACGCGAACTCGAAGGCCGAACGCGTAAAAATGCGCTGCTGCAAGATCTCCGTGATGCTGAGCTGCACCACTTGGAGTGCCCCGCTCAAAGCCACGCCCAACGTGACGATGATCGTGAGGATGATCCAACTGGTGCTGACGCGTCCGGCGAGGATGAGGCCGATGATGGCCTGGATGCCGAGCGGCAACGACAAGGCCACGAGGCCATTGACCGCGGCGTAGAGGTAGACGAACAGGATGTCCCGCCGGTCTTTCGCGAGGAGGCGAAGCAGGCGCCTCAAGGGGCGGATGGACTCGGCTGTTCCGGCGTCGGGGGCCGCGTCGCGCGGTCGTTCTGGCGTCGGGGGCATGGCAATGTTTAGAATGGCTCTAAATAAACACCTTTTCAGGCGTTGGGTTCAACGATCGATGCATCAATTCCTGTTTTTTCATCTATTCAAAATGCTGATGAAGCCGCTGACCGGGCTGACTGGCCAAAAGCTGCCGCGTATATGCCTCCCTCGGTTCCGTCATCACATGCTCCGCCGTCCCCAGCTCCACGATCCGCCCCTGATGCATCACCGCGATGCGATCGCAAAACGCCGCCACCACCTCGAGGTCGTGGCTGATGAACACGTACGTCAATCCCCGCTCGCGCGCCAGCCGATCGAGCAGCTGCAGCACCGCCTCCCGAATGGCGGTGTCCAGCGCGGCCACCGATTCGTCCAGCACAAGGAACTCCGGATCCACCGCCAGGGCCCGCGCAATGACCACGCGCGCCCGCTGTCCGCCGCTCAACCCGCCCGGCAACCGCCCCGCGACCTCAGCCTCCAGCCCCACCTCCGCCAACAGCCGCTCCGCATCCCCTACCGGCCGGCCGTGCACCTGCAGCACCTCCCGCAACGCCGCCCCCACCGTCATCCGCGGGTTCAACGCCGCATACGGATCCTGGAACACGAACTGCCCCCGCTTCCGCAACCGCCCCATCGCCGACCGATCTGCCGCTTCGACCGGCTCCCCATCGAACGCAATCCGGCCCGCCTCGATCGGCGTCAGCCCCAGCATCGCCCGACCCAACGTCGACTTCCCCGACCCGCTCTCGCCCACCACCCCCAATCGTTCCCCCCGCATCACCTCCAAATCCACGCCCCGCAACGCCCGAAACGTCGCCTTCGCCCGCCCCAGCACATCCCGCTCGGTCACAAACTCCTTCACCACCCCCCGCACCTCAATCAGCACGTTCCCACCCCCCGCCGACTCATGCCGCACGTGCCTCCGGTGCGCCTCCAACAAGCTCCGCGTGTACGCATGCGCCGGCCTTCGAAACACATCCCGCACCGCCCCCGATTCCACAACCTCCCCATGCCGCAACACCACCACGTCATCCGCGATGTCGGCCACCACGGCCAAATCGTGCGTGATGAACAGCACAGCGAGGTCGTGTTCGGCCTGCAACCGGCCGATCAATTCGAGGATGGCGCGCTGCACCGTGACGTCGAGCGCAGTCGTGGGTTCGTCGGCAATCAATACGCGGGGCTTGCACGCCAACGCGATCGCCAACATCACCCGTTGCTTTTGGCCACCACTGAGTTCATGGGGGTACTTGCGCGCCGACCGCTCGGGGTCGGGCAACTCCACGGCGTCGAGCAACGCAACGGCTTCGGCCCAAGCGGCACGCCGATCCAAGCCACCGTGCACGATGAGCGGTTCCGCAACTTGGTCGGCCACCCGCATCGACGGATTCAAGGACGACATGGGATCCTGAAACACCATGGACAGCCCGCGGCCCAGCGGCGCCCCGGTCTTCAACCAGTCCACCCCGCCTTCCCGTACCGAACCTTCCACCACGCGGCCGCCCGTGGGCAGCAGCCCCATGATGGCCGATGAGGTGACGCTTTTGCCTGAGCCGCTTTCGCCGACGAGGGCGGTGATTTGGCCTGCCTTCAACGTCAGGTCCACGCCGCGCGTCACGGGCGGTTGTTGCCCGAAGGCCACGGAGAGCCCGCGCACTTCCAGCACCGTCCGCCCGGCCATCCTCAGAGGGTTCCGCGGTTCTCTTGCTCCCGTTCGATGGCTTCGAAGAGCGCCTTGAAGTTGCCCTTGCCGAAGGATTTCGCGCCTTTCCGTTGGATGATTTCGAAGAACATCGTCGGGCGGTCCACCACCGGCTTCGTAAAGAGCTGCAACAAATAGCCTTCGTCGTCGCGGTCGATGAGGATGCCGAGCTCCTTGAGCGGCTCGAGGTCCTCGTCGATGGTTCCGACGCGATCCAGCACGGTGTCGTAATAGGTCGCGGGAACTTGGAGGAACTCCACGCCGCGGTCGCGCAAGGCGGTCACCGTTTCAATGATGTTGTCCGTGGCCACGGCGATGTGCTGCACGCCGGCGCCTTGGTAGAAGTCGATGTACTCCTCGATTTGGGACTTCTTGCGGCCTTCCGCCGGTTCGTTGATGGGGAACTTGATGCGGCCGTTTCCGTTCGACATCACCTTCGACATCAACGCCGTGTATTCCGTAGAAATGTCTTTGTCATCGAAGGAAATGAGCTGGGCAAATCCCATCACGCGCGCATAAAAGTCCACCCACGTGTTCATCTCGCCCCAGCCCACGTTGCCCACCATGTGGTCCACGAATTTCAAGCCGACTTCCGGCGCGCGGAACGCGGGGTTCCAAGGCTGGTATCCCGGGAGGAACTCGCCGGTGTAGTCCTTGCGCTCCACGAACACGTGCACGGTTTCGCCGTATGTTTCAATGGCGCTGAGCACCACCCGCCCGTTCGCGTCTTCGAGCACCTTCGGTTCGAACACGCTCACCGCTCCGCGCGACGTCGTTTCCTTCCAGCTCTTCGTGGCATCGTCCACCCAAAGCGCCACGTTCTTCACGCCGTCCCCGTGACGGTTCACGTGCTCGTTGATGGGTCCGTCGGGCACCAGGGAAGTGGTCAGGACCAAGGTGATTTTATCTTGGCGCAAGACGTAGGACACGCGGTCCTTGACGCCCGTTTCCAAGCCGGCATACGCCACCGGTTGGAAGCCCCAAGCGGTCATGTAATAATGTGCGCTCTGCTTGGCATTTCCGCAGTAAAGTTCGACGTGGTCGGTGCCGAGCAACGGCAAGAAATCCTCCGCTTGCGGGACGACTTTTTCGAGTTCGGGTGAAGCGTTCATTTCGCGGTGTGTTTTCAGGTTCAAAGGTAAGGCCGATCACATGCCGGGTTCGAGCCACGACGTGAGGTAATCGGGGTGTTCGATGTCCAGCGCTTGCTGGGTGACTTTCAAGGGCCGGAAGGTGTCGACCATGACGGCGAGCTCCTCCGTTCCTTGTTTTCCGATGCTCGCCTCGTAGGTGCCCGGGTGCGGCCCGTGCGGAATGCCCGCCGGGTGCAAGCTGATGTACCCGCGCCCGATGCCCGTGCGGCTCATGAAGTCGCCTTCGACGTAGTAGAGCACCTCGTCGCTGTCGATGTTCGAGTGGTTGTATGGCGCCGGGATGGACTCCGGGTGGTAGTCGTACAAACGGGGCACGAAGGAACAAATCACGAAGCCGTCCGTCTCGAAGGTTTGGTGCACGGGCGGCGGCTGGTGCACCCGACCCGTGATGGGCTCGAAGTCGTGGATGGAGAAGGCGTACGGGAAGTGGTAGCCGTCCCAACCGATGACGTCAAAGGGGTGGCTCGCGTACACGTAGTCGTGCAGGAAGCCTTCCTTCTTGATGCGGATCGTGAAATCGCCGAGGGCGTCGTGCGTTTCGAGTTCAGCGGGTGCGCGGAAATCGCGTTCGCAGAACGGACTGTGCTCGAGCAGCTGGCCGAAGTGGTTGCGGTAGCGTTTGGGCGTGTAGACGGGGGAGGTGCTTTCGATGACGAGCAGCCGGTTCGCCGGGCCATCGAAGGCGATGCGGTAGATCATCCCGCGCGGAATGACGAGGTAGTCACCGGGGCGGAATGCGATGTTGCCGAGCATGGTGTGCAGCGTGCCCGAACCGTCGTGAATGAACAGCACTTCATCGCAGTCCGCATTCTTGTAGAACGCGTCGTCGGCCATGCTCGCCGTCGGGGCCGAAAGGGACAGGATGACGTCGCTGTTGAACAGGACGGGCGTTCGGCCGCCGAGGAAGTCCGGGTGCGGGGCCACGTTGAAGCCCTCGAGTTTGCGGCTGATCAGGTTTTGGTCCACGGCAGCCACCGGGCGCACATCCACGCTCGCCTCCACGCGCTTCACCATCGTCGGCCGGTGCACGTGGTACAACAAGGAACTCATCCCCGCGAACCCGATGGTCCCGAACAACTGCTCGTAATACAAGGTGCCATCCGGCTTGCGGAATTGCACGTGGCGCTTTTGCGGGAACTTCCCGAGTCGATGATAAAAAGGCATGGCTTGCGTCGTCTTTCGCAGGCCAAATTACTTCAACTTCCGCCGTCGCTTCCTGACCTCCTTCGGTTATTCGGTATCCTGCGTGTACCAAGGCGCAGTGCCCTCCTTCGTCAGGCGCCACTTCAGGGCGAGTCGGGTGCCGGCTTGCAGCGGTTCGCCGACCGAAAGCCGGTTCTTGCGCACGATGGCCTTCATGCTCACGCCGGTCCGTTGGGAAACCGCCCACAGCGTCTCGCCTTCTTGCACGGTCGTCCACGCTTCGATGCCGCGCGACCGCTTGGGTTGGAGGTAGACGATTTCGCCTGCTTCGAGCGCGTGGTCGCCGCCCTTGCGTTCGACCTCGTTGTAGCGGTAGAACTGCCACCGCATCATGTCGAGCGAGCGGGCGAGGGATTCGTAGGTGTCGCCGGGTTGCGCCACGACGAACTGGATCGCGTTGTCGGAAAGGAGGATTTCGCGGCCGCCGACGAGTCGGTTTTTGGCCAAATCTTCCCGCTCATCCGCGAGCTGCTCGCCCTTCTCCATCAGCGCCAATGCCTGGTCATCGTACACGTACAGCTCGTAGCGCTCCACGAGGTCGATGAGCTTGTCGGCGTATTCCGGATTCGTGGCGTAGCCGCAGCGCTTCAGGCCCTTCGCCCAGCCCCGGTAATCCGTGATTTCCAGTTCAAAGAGCGATTCGTAGCGGGAGCGCTTGAGGAAGTTGCTGTGGTCGTTGAAGCTCTCGGCTGCGTCGTCGTAGACCCGGAAGCATTCGCCCTCCGCGTCGTCGTCGTGGTAGGTGCGCCCGCCCGTCCAATCGCTGTGGCACTTGATGCCGAAGTGGTTGTTCGAAACGCGCGCCAGTTCGCTGTTGCCGTTGCCGCTCTCGAGGATGCCTTGCGCGAGGGTGATGCTCGCGGGGATGCGGTGATCGATCATTTGGCGGATGGCCACGTCGCTCCATTGGGCGATGTAGTCTTGCGGCTTGTTCGCGGGGGCTTGGGCCCGAGCGGAGGCAGGCCAAATCGCCCACAACAGGCCCCACGCCACGAACATCAAACGGAAGGTCCACGTTTTCATCAGCGCGCGAAGTTAGGCGGCGGGGGCGAGGCAAGGCCGCGAGCCCACCACCACCTATCAACGGCTCAATGTGGATTCTGATTGCGACCGGCTGCACCCGCCGTGAGGTCGGCCCCCTCGATTTCGCGCAGCACGCTGCCGTCCGGGGCGAAGAACCGCCACGTACCGGTCGGGGTGCCGTCGTCGCCGTACGTGCCGTCGATGTACAGGGCGCCGTTGGGGTGCCAGGTGCGGTAGGCTCCGATTTGGACCCCCTCCCGATACCGGTGCTCCGACCACGGCTTGCCATCCGGATAGAACGCCTGCCAAACCCCCGACTTGCGCCCCTCCGCGTCGTACGCCTCCACCCGGTCGAGCTGCCCGTTCTGATGAAAAACCCGCACGGCCACCGTGTCGCCTTGCACCACGTCGGCCTCCCGCCTCACCTCACCGCTCGGCCAGGTCGCCGTTACGACGACCGCCTGCTCCCCGCAAGCGGCCAGTGCGAGCGCCGCCCAAACCAGCATCCGCTTCATTTCTTCCGATCGATTGTGTAGTGCACCAAATCCGTCAGCGCCGCGCGCACCGGGCTCTCCGGGAAGGCTTCCAGCATCCCCATGGCCTCGTCGAGCAGTTCCTTCATCCGCGTTCGGGCGTAGTCCATGCCCGGTCCATCGAGCACCGTGCGCATGACCTCCTCGACCGCTTTCGGGTCGTTGCTCCGGTACTTCACGAGCCGAATCAGCCGCCGCCGCTCTGAACGGTCCGCTTGCTGCAGCGTGTGGATCAGCGGCAACGTCATTTTGCGCTCCTTGATGTCCACGCCGGTGGGCTTGCCCGTGCGCTCGCCTTCGCCGAGGTCCAGCAGGTCGTCTTGGATTTGGAAGGCCAAACCCACCAACTCCCCAAACCGCCTCATCCGCTCCACCCCCTCCTCATCCGCCCCCTCCGCCGCAGCCCCGCACGCGCAGCACGCCGCAATCAACGACGCGGTCTTCCGCCGAATGATCTCGAAATACACCTCCTCCGTGATGTCCAACCGCCGCGCCTTCTCGATCTGCAACAGCTCGCCCTCTGAAATCTCCCGAACGGCTTGCGACGTGATCTTCAGCAAGTCGTACGTATCGTCCTCCACGGCCATGAGCAAGCCGCGCGAGAGCAGGTAATCCCCGACGAGCACCGCCACCTTCTTCCGCCAGAGCGCTTGGATCGAGAAGAATCCCCGCCGCATGTCGCTCTCGTCCACCACGTCGTCGTGCACCAACGTGGCGGTGTGCAGCAGCTCGATGAGCGACGCGGCCACTTGCGCCCGCCGTCCCAGGGGCTCACTGACGGGCTGGTCGCTGTGCAACCGCGCGCTCAGGAACACAAACAGCGGCCGCATCTGCTTGCCGTTGCGTCGGAGGATGTGCCGCATGATGACGTTCAGCAGCGCCACGTCCGTGCGCATCGCCTCGCGGAAATGCACCTTGAACGCTTGCATGTCGGCGGCCACGGGGGCCTGGATGTCGGAGATGCGGCTCATGCGATGCGCAAAGGTACGGCGTGCGGTTGGCTATCTTTGGACCAAATCTCGTTCCATGATCCGATCCATGACCGGCTACGGCAAGGCCACCGGCACCATCGGCAACCGCCGGTACACCGTCGAAATCCGCTCCCTCAACGGAAAGCAGCTCGACCTCAGCGTGCGCATGCCCAGCGCCTTCCGCGAGCGGGAGATGGCCTTGCGCAAACAGGTCGGCGCGGAACTCATCCGGGGCAAAAGCGACCTGTCGATCTTCTACGAACAGGACGAAAGCGAAAGCCGCAGCCAGCTCAACGGTCCCGTTCTTCGGGCCTACCTCCAGGACATGCGGCTCCTCGCCGAGCTCGAGGAGTTGCCCCTCGTCGACCCCATCGGTTCCGCCCTCCGCTTGCCCGATGCGGTCCAGCAGGCGAAAGATGAGGTGGACGAACAGACGTGGTCAGCCCTCGACGCCCTGGTGCAGGAGGCCCTCGCGGCCTTCAACGCCTTCCGCGAACAGGAGGGCCGCGCGCTCGAAGCCGATTTCCGCCAGCACCTCGCTTCCATTGCCGCGGTCGAGGCCGACCTTGACCCGTTGCTCGAAGCGCGGCTCGAACGCGTGAAGTCCCGCATCCACACCCACCTCGAGGACGTGATGCAACGGGGCCGAATCGACGAAAACCGGTTCGAACAAGAGGTGTTGTTCTACGTCGAAAAGATGGATGTGAGCGAGGAACGCGTGCGGCTCCGGGCGCATTTGGCCTTGTTCAATGAAATCCTTGAAGGCGAACCCGGCCAAGGCAAAAAGCTCGGCTTCGTGGCCCAGGAAATCGGACGGGAAGTGAACACGCTCGGCTCGAAGGCGAACGATGCGGAAATCCAGCGGCTCGTCGTTGGGATGAAGGACGACTTGGAGAAAATCAAGGAGCAAGTGCTCAACGTGTTGTGATGGCTGGCGCGCAACCCACCGGCAAGGCCGTCATTTTTTCCGCTCCGTCAGGGTCGGGAAAAACCACCATCGTGCGGCATTTGCTCGAACACGTCAGCCACCCGATGGGCTTCTCGGTCAGCGCGACCACGCGACCGCGGCGGGGCCAAGAGCGCGATGGGGTGGACTACCATTTCCTGTCGCTCGATGCCTTCAAGGAGCGGGTTGCGGCGGGCGCGTTCGTGGAGTGGGAGGAGGTGTACCCGGGCAAGTGCTATGGGACCTTGCGCGCGGAGTTGGACCGCATGTGGGCGGCAGGCCAAACCGCACTCTTCGACGTCGACGTCGAGGGGGGAGTGAACTTGCGCAACGCCCTCGGCGACGCGGCCCTGAGCGTGTTCATCCGCCCTCCCTCCCTCGCGGTGCTCCGCGAGCGCCTCGAAGGTCGGGGCACCGATGCCCCCGAGGTCATCGAGGAGCGGCTGCTCAAGGCGGAGCGGGAGCTGGCGTACGAAAGCCAGTTCGATGTCGTGCTGGTGAACGACGATTTGTCCACGGCGTGCAACCGCGCGGTGGAACTGGTGGAAGCGTTCATCGCTCCGGCGGAAACCCCGGCTTCATGACCGCCCGCCGCAACGTGGGGCTTTACTTCGGTTCCTTCAACCCCATTCACATGGGGCACCTCGTCATCGCGAACCACATGGCGCAGTCCACGGACCTCGATGAGGTGTGGCTCGTGGTCACGCCGCAATCGCCGCACAAGGCGAAGAGCGCGCTCATCGCGTTCGCGGACCGCATGCAAATGGTGCGGCTCGCCATTTCGGACAACCCGGCGCTTTCGGCCACGGACGTCGAAGCGAACTTGCCGGAACCGCACTACACGGCGGCCACCATGCGCCACTTGCGGGCGGCGCATCCGGATTTGGCCTTCAGCATCATCATCGGGGAGGACAATTTCGAGACGCTCCACACGTGGATGGACTTCGAGGAGCTGCTGCGCGAACACCGGTTCCTCGTCTATCCGCGCCGAACGCCCGATGTGCCGCCTCCGGTGCAGGACGCCCAAGCGGTCAGCTGGGACCACCCGCACGTCGAGCGCTGCGACGCGCCCATGATCAGCATTTCATCGACGTATTTGCGCCAGGCGATTTTGGCCAATCAAGACATCCGCTACCTGCTGCCGGACAAGGTGCTCCACTACATCGGGAGCAATCACCTCTATGAGGAATGATCAGGTGTTGTTGAAGGCGTTCATCGTGCGGCCCAAACCCGCAGTCGCAAAACTCCACGCGCTCTCCACACACCGCTCAAGGCGCTCCGGCAAAGCGTTCCGCTCTTCCGCGGTCCACTTGCCCAACACGTAATCCACCTGCGCCCCGCGGTTGAAGGCGTCCCCGATTCCGAAGCGCAGCCGGGGATACTGCGTGGTATTCAATACGGCCTGAATGTCCTTCAGTCCGTTGTGCCCACCGTCCGAGCCCTTGCCCCGGATCCGCAACGTGCCGAAGGGCAGCGCCAAATCATCCGTGATGACGAGCAGGTTTTCCACCGGAATCTTCTCGGTGTCCATCCAATACCGCACGGCCTTGCCGCTGAGGTTCATGTACGTGGACGGCTTCAACAGCACGAACGTGCGCGCTTTAAAACGGAACGTGGACACCTCGCCCAGTCGAGCGGGGGCAAAGGTTGCTCCCTGCGACTGGGCGATGGCGTCCACGACCTTGAACCCGATGTTGTGTCGGGTGTCCTCATATTCAGCACCCGGATTTCCGAGACCGACGATGAGGTACTTCATGTGCTTACGCTAAATCGGCAGCTGCAGCGGCGGCCATAGCGGCACGCGTACGCTTCACAGATGCGATGAGGGTGGAGTCGTTGAGCAGAATTTCGCAGCCTTCCACTTGGAGGTTGCGCACCCGGAGGTTGCTGCCGATTTCCAAACCGGAAATGTCAACGGAGATGACCTCGGGCAAGTTGTTCGGCAAGCCACGAACCGGCACCCGACGGTACTGCAATTCAAGGCGACCACCGTTCATGACACCGGGCGAAGTGCCCTTCGTGCGCACGGGCAATTCCACGCGGACCGGCTTCTTCTCGTCGAGCAACAAAGCGTCGATGTGGACGATGTAGTCGGTCACCGGGTGGAACTGGATCTCCTGGAGGATCGTGTCGTACTTCGTACCGTCGATGTCCAATTCAATGCGGAAGACGTCGGGGTTGATGACCAACCGTTCGATGTCCAATTTCGCCACGTGAAAGTGAACTTGCTCGGCGCCTCCGTAGAGGACACCCGGGACACGGCCTTCCTTGCGGAGGGTCGCAGCATCTTTTTTCCCTACGCTCCCACGCAAGGAGCCGCTCAATGATGCAGTTTTCATGATATGATGTTGTTAAACAATGAGTTCTGAACTGATGGAACGCTCTTCTACCAGGCAGGTGAGCGTTTTTGCGAACAAATCGTGGACCGGGAGGACCTTGATTTTCGCGGTGTCTGCGCCTTCGCGCAGGGGCATGCTGTCGGTAATAACCAATTCGGTGAGGCTGCTGTTCGCGATGCGCTCGTAAGCCGGTCCGCTCAAGACGCCGTGGGTGCACAGTGCGCGAACGCTCTTTGCACCGTGTTCCATCATGAGGTCCGCTGCCTTCGTGAGCGTGCCGGCCGTATCGCACATGTCGTCCACCAAAACGACGTCCTTGCCTTCGACGTTTCCGATGACGGTCATCGACTCGACTTGGTTCGCGACTTCGCGCTGCTTGTAGCAGATGGCCATGTCCACGCCGAGGCGCTTGGCGTAGCTGTTCGCCCGCTTCGTTCCTCCGGTGTCGGGCGTCGCGATGCACAGGTTCGTGCGGTCGAGTTGCTCGAGGTAGGGGATGAAGATTGTGCTCGCGTAGAGGTGGTCGACCGGGACTTCAAAGAAGCCTTGGATTTGGTCCGCGTGCAGGTCCATCGTGATGAGGCGGTCGATGCCGGCTGCGGTGAGCAGGTTGGCGACCAGCTTCGCTCCGATGGCGACGCGGGGTTTGTCCTTGCGGTCCTGCCGTGCCCAGCCGAAGTACGGAATCATCGCGATGATGCGCTTGGCGCTAGCGCGCTTCGCGGCGTCGATGAGGAGCAGCAATTCGAAGAGGTTATCGGTCGGCGGGTAGGTGCCTTGGATGATGACCACTTCCTTGCCCCGCACGGTTTCTTCAATGCTCACCTGGAACTCCCCGTCGCTGAAACGCGTGGTGTTCACAGGAATCAAATCCGCACCGAACGCTTCCGCAACGCGGGCACCGAAGGCATGGGACGAAGAACCGGCGAGGATTTTGAGCATGACAGGGCAGGCTTTTTGAGGCTGCAAATGTAGTGCATTCCGGGCTGAAGACCAAGGGGTTTGCGCCGCCAAGATCAATGGAGCGAAAAGCGCACAGGAAGGGTGTACTGAACCCGCACCGGACGGCCTTGTTGGCGCCCCGGATTGAGCACGGGCAATCCTTCAATGCATTCCAAGGTGGTGGCTTCGAATGCGGCATGTGGCGACTTCAAGATGCGGGGATTCCGAACGCGGCCGTTTTCGTCGATCAGGTATTCGAGGTAGACCACGCCATCGATTCCGGCATCGCGCATGTGGCGTGGGAACTCCACACATTCTTGCATGTACTCGATGATGCGTTGCTCCGTGCATTGCCGTTCGGCATCGGGGTCCAGGACGTCGGCGCAATCGGCAAAGGCGGGCATGTGGTCGGCCACGAGCAAGGTGACGGGCTCGGTGGTGAACGTGGGGTCCGGTTCAGGGCCGAGCAGGTCGTCCCATCCTGAAAAGAACACGGGACCGGGTGTGGGCGCCACCGGACCCCTTCCGAAGGGCTCAGGCCGTGGATCGGGGTGGACAACGGGCGGAATGGCGGGGGCGGGCGGGGGCGGGGGCTTCACCGGGACGGAAGCCGGAACGACTTCGACCTCGAGCAGTTCGGTCGGCAGGGACGGGAACGCCGCTGCCCGCGCAGTGGACCATTCAAACGAGGTCCATTCGAAAGCCGCCCAGGTCAACGCCAGGGCGGCGGTCAGTCCCATGAGGAACGTGGGTGGGGTGGGTTTGGACATGAAAAAAGGGGTTGTTGAAGAACCCCTTTCGAATACTGTGCCACACTCTGTTAAACGCGCATCAAGAGGCGATCAATTTGAAGCCCTTGCCGTGCACGTTCATGATTTCGATGGTCGGATCGTTCGACAAGTGCTTGCGGAGTTTCGCGATGTACACGTCCATGCTCCGGCCGTTGAAGTAGTTGTCGTCTCCCCAAATCGTGCGCAAGGCAAACGGACGCTCCAGCAACCCATTCTTGTGCTTCGCCAACAAATACAGCAGCTCATTTTCCTTCGTCGTGAGGCGCTTCTCCTCGGAGCCGTGGGTGAGCTTTTGGGTGTTGTAGTCGAAGGCGTATTCCCCGATGCGAAATTGACTCACTTCCTCGCCTTCTTCGGGAAGCGCAGCGGAACGCCGCAAGATCGCGTGGATGCGCATCAGCAGTTCGTCCATGCTGAATGGCTTCGACATGTAGTCGTCGGCCCCCACCTTAAACCCTTGCAAGGTGTCCTCTTTTGCGGAACGCGCGGTGAGGAACAAGATGGGCAAATGGCGCGATTCCCGGCGGATTTCCTCGGCCACTTCGAAGCCGTCTTTGCGCGGCATCATCACGTCGAGCAAGGCGAAATCGAAGGAGCGACGGTGGAATTCCTTCAGGCCCTCCACGCCGTCCTTTGCCCAGACCGTTTCGAATCCTTTCGCGTTCAAGTAATCGGAGAGGAGCCGGCCCAAATTCGGGTCGTCCTCGCACAACAAGATGGTGGGTTTCGTTTCGGTGCTCATGTCAGCGTTCAGGTTGGGTTTTCGGCAATTCAATCACAAAGGTGCTGCCCTTGCCGGGTTCGCTCTCCACGTGAATGGAACCGTTGTGGCGCACGACCACCGTGCGCACGTAACTCAAACCGAGTCCAAATCCTTTCACGTCGTGAACGTTTCCCGTCGGGACGCGATACAGTCTATCAAAGACCTTGCCTAAATGTTCTTTCGGGATGCCGATGCCGTTGTCCTTGAACCGGAACTCCACGCCGTTCGGGGTGTTCCGGCTTGAAATTTCCAGCAGCGGATTTTCGGAAGCGTACTTCAGCGCGTTGTCCATGAGGTTGTACACGACGTTCGTCAGGTGGATGCGATCGGCCTCGATGACCGGGCTGGTGGCCGCGAGGTTCAGCTCCACTTTGCCTCCCCGTTTGACGGTTTGGATGGCCAAATTCTTGACCACCTCCTTGATGACGTCGTGCGCGTTCAACGGCTGCATGAACAACCGCATGCTCCCCGAATCCGCCAAACTCGCCTGCAACACGTTCTCCACCAACACCCCGAGGCGCTTGTTCTCCTCGCGAATCAGGCCCACGTAGTGCTTCAGCGTCTCCTCGCTCCGGCGCATGTCCGGGTCGTTCAACGCTTCGGCGGCGAGGCCAATGGTGCTGATGGGCGTTTTCAGTTCGTGGGTCAAGTTGTTCATCAAATCGCGTCGGATGCGGTCGATGCGCTTGTTGCGGTTCGCGGTGATGACGGCGCTGAACAGGCCGGCGGCGATGATCGCAAGCATCACCCCGGTCAACGCGAATTGGCCCAATAAATTGTGCAGCAAGTACCGGTCCAACGATGGAAAGTGGATGCACAGCCGAAGCGGATCCGCCACCACGCAGTAGCCCTCCTCGGTCAGCGCAGTCCGGTATTCCTCATCGGCCTCCTCGAGCCGCACGGGTTGGCCAAACCGATCGAACACCCCGATGACCGGCTTCGCCGCGATGCCGTGCTCGTGCAGCGCTTCTTGGATGAGGCTGTCCACCATGAAGGCGTCCATTCGCTGCAGCATGGTGCGCTCGGCGCTGCTCAACGCCGCCCCGATGGAGGGGATGCCGGGGTCCGAATTCACGGCTTCCAACTGCGCTTGCAAAGCGGCAGCGGACGGCTGCGTCAAAAAGTCCTCCACCTCAGACAAGGCGTGCGCGACGTTGTCGTCGAACAGTTGCTGCTTCATGCGCACGGACGAACGCAACCAATGGATTTGGATGGTGCTCATGCCGAGGAAGGCGAACACCATGGCAATGATGAACCACGGAATGCTCTTTGTGCGTCGGTTGGCCATGGCGTTTCAAAGGTACTTCCGGGAAAGGCATGCTGCGGGTTTCATCAACATCCCTTAACAAACCCGTCACGGACACCTCACCCTCGTGTGCCAACTTCGCTTCGACAAAGGCCCTCATGGCGGTGGGCCGAGGTTTGACGGTCCTCCAACTGGACGAGGTGGAGCTTCACAACGGTGGGGCTCCATTTTTTATGCCTCGTTCTTCAAGCGATCCAAGAGTCCGCTTTGGTACGTCCTCCCCACAGGCAATTCCTTCCCGTTCACCCAAACCGCCGTGCGATTCCACCGCTCGATGTGGCGGATGTTCACCGCGAAGCTGCGGTGGATGCGCATGAATTGCTCGGGCGGCAGCTTTTCGAGGAAGTTGCTCAGCGTCGAGCGGAGCACGTGGATTCGTTCGGCCGTGCGGACTTCGAGGTACATGCGGTTGCTTTCGAAGTAGCGGATTTGGTCCAAATCCACGCGCACACGCCCGTAGCCATCTGGCAAGAAGATGCCATCCTTCGCCGGCAAATGGGTCCCCGAGGCCGCGAGCGCCAACTCGATGCTCGAATACAGGTCGTCCGCGGTGAACGGCTTGACCACGTAGCCCGCGGGGCGGGTGGGTTTCGCCCGTTCGATCGTGGCCGGATCCGCGTACGACGTCAGGAAAATGAACGGGGTGTCGCCGCGCTCCCGGATGACGTGGGCCACGTCGATGCCATCTCGGGTGCCCCCGAGCGCGATGTCGATGAGCGCCAAATCCACCGGCACTTCGTCCAGCAAGGTCACCGCCTCGCGGTGATTGCGCGCATGGCCCGAAACGTGGTAACCCAGGGCGCGCAGTTCCTTGCGGATGAATCCCGCGATGATGGGCTCGTCTTCGACGATGAGGATGTTGGGGGGAGTGTGCTTCATGCGGTGTCTTCAAAGGTCCATATCAAACGCGATCGCGTGCACCGGCTCACCCGTACCACCCCGCCGAGTTGGTGCACCATTTCGGCCACCAACCACAGCCCCAACGACCGCTCGTCGCTGAAGGTGATGTCGGGCGGAAGCCCCTTGCCGTGGTCATCGTACAGGGCCACGTACCGACCTGCTCCCGCCCGCCGCACGTGCAGGTCCACGTCGACGGTGGAGGAATCCGGTTGCGAGTGTTTGAACGAGTTGGTGATGAGCTCGTTCAGGATGAGGCCCATCGGGATGGACGTGTCGAGGTTCATCTCCACGTCCTCACCGGACAGGTGCAGTTTCGCGTCCGCGGCATCCCACCCGTAGAGCTTGCAATTCAGGTCGAACAACCGCGCCGCGAACCGCTGCAGCGAGAGCGACTTCGTTTCCCCGGCTTGGTGCAATTCCTGGTGGACCAGCGCGATGGACGCAATCCGCGACCGCCCTTCCCGGAGGGTGCGTTTCGCCTCGTCGTGTTGCACGTGAGTCGTTTGCAGGTCGAGCAAATTGCCCACGATTTGCATGTTGTTCTTCACGCGGTGGTGGACTTCGCGGAGGTACAGGTCCTTGAGTTGGACCGCTTCTTCGAGGGAGGCGGTGCGTTCGGCGACCAGCCGTTCGAGTTGCTGCGTGCGGCGTTTGGCCTGCAGGAAAAGGCCCCAGGCCAAAACCAGCACCGCCGCCGCAACCCCCAACCGGAAGGCCCAAGTCTGCGTCCAAGCGGGCTCCATGCGGATCGGGATGAGGAGCCCGTTTTTCGACCACTGGCCTCCCCGAAACCGCGCCCGCACCTCCAGCGTGTAGTCCCCGGGGTCCAGCCCGGCGATGCGCACGGAATTGCTCTCCGTCTCGTGCCAATTCTCATCGGCTCCCAGGATCCGCGTGGCGTACGTGTGCCCACCCGGCCCCCATTCCAGCAACCGGAACTCCGCGGTCAGGATGGGAAAGGACGGCGTCAATTTCACCAAGGACCCCGCGGCCCAATCCGCGTAAACGTCCCGCTTCCCGCCCGATTCGATCCCCAGCGCATCCAAGGCGAGCAGCCCGATGTTCGCGTTGGCCTCAAACGACTGGCAAGGCCAAAACGACGGGTCCACCACCGTCATCCCCTCCAACCCCCCGAAGTACAGCCGGCCGGAAGCCCCTGCTTCGAAGGAAGTCCGGTTGAATTCCAGCTGGTGAAGCCCTTCCGTGCGGGCGAACACGTCCACCGCGCCCGTGTTGATGTGGAACCGCATGAGGCCGCGATCGCTCGACAGCCACAAGTTGCCGCACCCGTCTTCGAGCACCGCGTAGATGCGGTCGTCCGACAACCCCGTCCGGCGGTTGAAGGCCGTGGTCTCCCGGGTTTCGAGGTCGTACGCCACGAGCCCGTTGGTGGCGGTGCCCAACCAGCACCTGCCGCGAATCTCGTGCAGGCTGTACACGGCATCGTCCACCTCGGGAAACCGCTCCAATGACCGCGATTCGTCGTGGTACCGCCAAAACCCCGTCGAGCTCCCCAGCAGCACGTCCCCCGGCCCAATGCGCTTCATGCAGTACACGTCGCCGAGCTCATCGCGCTGCTCATGCGATGCCGTGATGGCCTCGGCTCGGGCGCTGATGCGGTGGTATCGCGTCAGTCCGTGGTGCCCGATGAGCCAGGTTTCCAACGTGCCGTCGAGCGCTTCGAGCGACCAGGAGTCGATGACTTGGGTTTCCGCCACCGGCCGCAGGTCGCCCGTCATGCGGCCTTCGTACCATTGCCCGTCGCACGCCACGATGAGCGAATCGCCGGGAAGCCGTGCCGCCGAGCTGAGGCTGGAATTGCCGGGCACGAGCAGCGGGGAAGTGGTCCATCCCGAGGGGGTGCGGTGCAGCCGGTGGGTTTGGCCCAAATCGTTGCAGAAGATGAGCGTGTCCGGCGACCATTCCATCAGGGTCCGCATCGAATTCAGGCGAGCCGGGGAATTGGGCTCGGGCAAGAGGGGGTCGGGCAGGGCGTAGAATCCGGTTTGGTGCACTTCAACGTGCGTGATGCCGCGGCTCGAGCAAATCCAACCGTCGTCCTTGCTCGAAAACCGAATCTTCGTGACGTGTCGCCCCCATTCGGGATCTTCTGCGATTTGGTCTTGCCAAATCAATTGATTCGCCGCGTTGAAAATGAGCAGTTGATTCCCGTTCACCACCCAAGCGTGCCCCGTGTAGGGGTTCTCGCTGAGGAAGCCAAACTTCGGATGGATCGCCTGAAAGCCGCGCACGTTGCCTCCCCCGTTCGTCGATTGCAGGCCACCGTCGGGATGAAAACACAGCACGGAACCGTCGCTTCCCCAGCGCAGGACGCCCCGGCGCAGGGGCGACTTCGAGCGCCGAGCTGGATGCCGTCGTCCGGAACTCCCCGTTGAATGCGTGAATCAGGCCGGCCCCGACGGCGGGGTCGCGGTGGTGCCAAATGAACCAGGAGCCTTTCCGGGGGTCGGTGTGCAGGGGTTCGATCCACTCGATGGAGTCACCGCCGACATGCAAGACACGGAGTTCCGCCCCTTCGAGGCGGCCGATTTGGCCCCCATCGCCGGTGATCCACACGCCTTGGCTCGACCGCATGAAGTGCACGTTCCGCCAGCCGGAAACGTGAAGAGCGGCTTGCGTTTCGAGCGCGCGCGGGTCGAACCGGGGAATGCTGTCCCAGCGCACCCAATCCCGCAATCCGCTGGCACCGAGCCACAGGGCACCGGACGGATCGAGCGCGACCGTCCGCAAGTTGAGGGTGGGGCCAAACGGCGTGAACCGCCCGCCATCGAAGCGATTCAGCCCTTTCGCCGTGGAGCACCAGAGGAAGCCGTGGTCGTCGAGCGTGACGTCCGTGACCTGCTGGCTCGAAAGCCCCGATTCCACATTGAAGTGCTGCCATTGCACGGCGAGGTCGCCCTCCGGGTGGGGAAGGGGAGGGGTTTGGCTTGAGGCCCAAACGCCCGAGAAGCACGCCGCGGTCAGGAACAGGAATCGCAAGGCCAGCATTTCAGTACGATTTACGCCAACTTCCACGGAGTGTCAACGCATTCGGCCTCAACTTTCAACCATTGCACAATATCTTCGTAAGCCGCACTGCTCGCTCATGATTCCCCAATCCACCGTCGCGCAAATCCTCGAAACCGCCGTCATCGAAGAGGTGATCGGCGACTTCGTGGAGCTGAAAAAGCAGGGGAACAGCTACCGCGGCCTGAGTCCGTTTACGAACGAAAAGACGCCGTCGTTTTACGTGATTCCGCAGAAGGGCATCTTCAAGGACTTCTCGAGCGGCAAGGGCGGCAGCCTCATCACGTTCTTGATGGAGCTCGAGAGCATGACCTTTCCGGAGGCGTTGCGCTTCTTGGCCAAACGCTACAACATCGAAATCGAGGAGCGCGAGCAAACCCCCGAGGAGCTCGCCGCGCGGAGTGAAAAGGAGAGCATTGCGGCCGTTGTGGCGTGGGCGCAAAAGTGGTTCACCGAGCAACTCCATGACACGGAGGCAGGCCAAAGCATCGGCCTGTCCTACTTCGCCGAGCGGGGCTTCCGGCCGGAGACCATCAAGCGGTTCCTCATCGGGTATTCGCCGGATGTTTGGGACGCGTTTTCGAAGGCGGCGGTGGCGGCGGGCTACGAACCGAAATGGCTCGTGGCGTCGGGCTTGTCGCGGGAGCGGGACAGCGGCGGGCTGTGGGACTTCTTCAAGGGGCGGGTGATGTTCCCGATCCGGGACGTGACGGGGCGGGTCATCGGATTTGGCGGGCGCACGCTGAAGAAGGAGAAGGACGTTGCGAAGTACTTCAACAGCCCGGAGAGCCCGCTGTATCACAAGAGTGACGTGCTGTTTGGCATCCATTTGGCCAAACCCCACATCACGAAAGAAGACCGCGTCCTCCTCGTCGAAGGTTACACCGACGTCATGGCGCTCCACCAAGCGGGGCTCGAAAACGCGGTCGCTTCCAGCGGCACGGCCCTGACGGACGGCCAAATCAAGATCATCCGCCGCTTTACGAAGAACGTAACGGTGCTCTTCGACGGCGACGCAGCGGGGGTTCGCGCCTCCCTCCGCGGCATCGACCTGCTCCTCGCGGCCGGCCTCAAAGTCAAGGTCCTCCTGTTCCCCGACGGCGACGACCCGGACAGCTATTCCCGCAAGGTCAGCGCCTCCGAACTCCAGCGCTTCGTCGCCGAGGAAGCCCAGGACTTCGTGGCCTTCAAGGCCCAGGCCCTCCTCGCCGATGCCGGGAGCGACCCCTTGCGCCGGTCGGAAGCGGTCCGGAGCGTGGTGCAGTCCATCGCCGCCATCCCCGACGCCATCGAGCGGAGCGTGTACATCCAAGCCTCGGCCGCTCAACTGAGCGTCGGGGAGGACCTGCTCCAGGGCGAGGTGAACAAGGCGGTGCTGAAGTTGGCTGAAGACCGGCAAAAGGCCGAGCTGCGGGCGCAACGGACCGCGAAGACGGTGCGGACGCCGCAGGGCCGCATGGGCGGTGCACGAACCCCCGCCCCGCTGCCCGAGCCGCCGCCGTTCACGGACGCTCCGCCCTTTCCCGATGCCCCTCCGTTGCAGGACGCACCGCCCTTGCCTGACGAGCCGCCGCATCCCGCCGAGGGGGGCTGGGCCATCGACCCCAACGGCACCATCCCCGGATGGACGGGGCCTGAAGCGCCGCTCCCCGTCGAACCGGGCTGGATGTCGGGCGACGAGCCCGAAGTCGCGCCGCCGGATTTGGCACCCGCCCCCGGGTTGCTCGATGTGCCGCGGCGGTATTTCCTGGAAAAGGATTTGGTCCGGCTGCTCGTGAATTACGGCGGCCACCCCGTGGACGTGCCGGTGGAAGGCGAGGAGGAGCCGACGACCGAGCGGCATCCCTTCGCGGAATGGGTCATCCACACGCTCGAGCTGGAACAAATAGAACTCCACTCGCCCGGATTCCAGCGCGTCATCGATTACGCGGTGAAGTGCCTCGACGAACACGCGATTCCGGAGTTCAGCAAGTTGCTGCACGACCCGGATCCCGAGCTGCAGCGCGTGCTCGCGGACGCCATGATGGTGCAGCACGTGGTGTCCCAAAACTGGGCCCTCCGCCACCAAATCTACCCGGAACTCGAGGAAGACCACCTCGAAAAGGCCCTCATGGACGCCATGCACCTGCTGCGACTCGACAACCTCCAGCAGCGCATCAAGGAGATCGCATCGGAACTCGTCGCGCTGGAGCAACAGCCCGACACGGAGGACGCGGTGAACGAATTGCTCGCAGAGCGCATCAAATTGGATCGCGAGAAAACGGAATTGGCGAAGTACTTTGGCTCCACCATTTTGCCTTACGAATGAGCGGATTGCGGACGTTTTTGGAATCGGGATTGACCATCGGCAAGTACAGCATCACGGTGCTGGACATCTTCGTGGTCCTCGGCATCTTCGCCCTTGCGCAGGTGATGCTGTGGCTCGGGCGGTTTTTCCTGAACCGGTCGATGCTGCGGCGGAGGGTGGACCAGGGCAAGCAGTTCATGATCCGTCGGATTTGGCGGACCGTGGTGTACCTCGTGGCGGGGATGTCCGCGCTGAGCACCATCGGGGTGGAAATGAAGGTGCTGTTCGCGGGTTCGGCGGCGCTGCTCGTCGGTGTGGGCATCGGGTTGCAGAGCTTCTTCAACGACGTGGTGTCCGGCTTCGTGCTCCTCTTCGAAGGGGGCGTGCGCGTGGGCGATGAGTTGGAAATCGACGGCTCGGTGGTGCGGGTGGAGCGCATTGATTTGCGTTCGACGCGCGTGGTTTCGCGGTCGGGCGACCTGATTGTTTTGCCCAACGGCATGTTTTCAGGCCAAAGCGTGCGCAACTTCACCCAAGGGCGCGACCGCACCCGCCTCGACGTCCGCGTCGGCGTCGCCTACGGCTCGGATACGGCCCTCGTTTCGGACCTGCTCGTTCGGGCCATGCGCGCCCAACCCGAAGTGGCGGAAAACGAAGAGGTCGTGGTCATCTTCGACGACTTCGGCGACTCCGCCCTCGTCTTCGAAGTCCGTTCCTGGATCCGCTCCCCGTGGACGATAGACCGCATCAAGAGCGACATCCGCTTCCGCATCGACGCGCTGTTCCGCGAGCACGGCGTGGTGGTTCCGTTCCCGCAACGGGACGTCCACCTCATTGCTCAATCCTGAGCCTTTCGCACGTCGATGACGTGCAAGTTGAGTTTGATTTCATCCGGCGCCGAACGCGCCTCCAACCAGGTGTTGCGCACCAGCGTGTAAACGATGTCGAAGGCGCCCCACTGCTTGATGAGTGGCAGTACGTGACCCAAATTGAACCCCACCGCCTCAATGGACCCCGCCCAATCCGGCTGCGAGATGTACATCTTCAGGTGCTTGCCCTCCGCCCCCACGGCCCGCGGGGCCTTCGCGCACTGCACGTTTCGGCTCATGAACACCGGCGTCGGATTGCCCGGCCCAAACGGTTCCAACGCCTCCAATTCCCGGAACATCGCCGGCGTCAAGTCCTCCAGCCCCACTTCGGCATGGTAGGTCACCCGGGGCTTCGGCTCGCGCCCGGCGAGCTGCTCGCCGATGGCCTGTTCAAACCGTTCCCTGAACTCCGCCAGGTCCTTCTTGTGCAATTGCAACCCCGCTGCCATCGGGTGGCCGCCGTATTGGATGAGCAGGTCGCTGCACAACCCGAGTGCGTGGTGGATGTCCACGCCATCGACGCTCCGTGCGCTTCCGATGAGGGTGGTGCCCTCCTCGGAAAGCACAATCGAGGGCCGGTAGCGGTGCTCCACCAATCGGCTTGCGACGATGCCGACCACTCCCCGATGCCACTGCTTCCCGTAGACCAAATTGCAATACGCATTGCGCTCGTCTTGGTCAACCAGTTTGATGGCCTCGGCGGTCATGTCCTCGTCCACAACCCGGCGGATTTGGTTCCAATTCTCGAGCAACCGAGCGCATTCCGCAGCCCCGTTTTCGCACGTCTCCAACAACAAGTTCACCGCTGTCATGGCGTCTTCCATCCGCCCCGCCGCATTGATTCGCGGTCCAAGCGTGAAGCTGATGTCGCGGATGGTGGCAGGCGCTTCCCGGATGTCCGCTGCCCGCAACATGGCGCGCAACCCCGGCCGCTGGAGCTCCTTCAACCGCTTCAATCCGTGGTGGGCGAGGATGCGGTTTTCGCTCACCAAATCCACGAGGTCAGCCCCAATGCTGATGGCCACCAGGTCCAACTCCTCGAGCAGGTTGTCCTGTGGAAAATCCATCCGGTGGGTCAACGCCTGGAGCAACTTGAACGCCACGCCACAACCCGACAATTCCTTGAAGGGATAGGTGCAATCCGGGCGCTTGGGATTGAGCAAGGCCAACACCGGCGGCAACTGCTCCTCGGGAAGGTGGTGATCGCAGACGATGACGTCGATGCCCTTCTTTTCTGCATAAGCCAACGACTCGAAGTCCTTCGTGCCGCAGTCGAGCGTGATCATCAACGTGCACCCTTGGTTGGCCGCCCAAGCCACGCCCTCCAAGCTCACGCCGTGCCCTTCATCAAAGCGCTTGGGCACGTAAGGCGTCACCTCCGAGCCCAGCCCGGTCAGGAACCCGGAAATCAAGGCAACGGCCGTGGTTCCGTCCACATCGTAGTCGCCGTAGACCATGATGCGTTCTCCCCGCTGCACGGCTTGGTGCAACCGTTCCGCGGCAGCCTCCATGTCCTTCATGGCGCTGGGGTCGATGAGGTCGTCGGCGTCCGGATTCAGGAACTTCCCAGCGGCTTCGACACTTTCAATGCCGCGCTGGACCAACAGCCATGCAACCAACGGGCTCAGCCCTGCGTTCTTCTGCAAGTCCGACACCCGGTGGCCGTTGGGCCGTGGTTCCGCTGTCCAAGGGGTTTCTTCCATGTGTTTGAGCCCCGCAAGTTCGTCAAAAAAAGATGGTTGTTCCTGCCTTCAACGTATCTTGGTGCCGGTTTCTAAAAATAGACCATTGAAACGCAATCACATGTCTGCATTGAAACGAATCGCTTTCGCCTTGCCGATGCTGGCCTTGCCTTTGGCCCTCATCCTGCTCTCGGGCTGCCTCAACGAGGACAACCGCATCCCGGAAAACTGCTACGATGGAGTCCAGAACAACGGTGAAGAGTTGGTGGACTGCGGCGGCCCCATTTGTGAGCCGTGCGATCCGTGTGAAAACGGCCAGTACGATGTCCTTCTTGGGGAGCAATGGGTCGATTGCGGCGGAGCGTGCGAGCCGTGCGATCCGGCGTTCAACGGAGTGCTCGATCCCGGTGAAACGGGAATCGACTGCGGGGGAACCACCGGGGTGGCTTGCGGCGAGCTCTGTGGCGACGGATTGCTCAATGGGTTGGAAGAAGGCGTGGATTGCGGTGGTCCGGATTGTGACGTGTGCCCATCGTGCGTGGACGGCATCATGAACGGCTCGGAAATCGGCATCGATTGTGGTGGGCCCGATTGCGACGCGTGTGCTACGGATGGCGATTGCACAAACGGCTTGCTCGATGGCGATGAACTGTACATCGATTGCGGCGGTTCGACGTGCCCGGATTGCGAAGCGATTTTGACGTGGAAGGCGAACGGCACGACGGTGTTGGCCGACTTCGAGGCGACGGCGACGTTGGACGGCGCCACGGGCACGATCACCATTGCCGGGTTGTCGGTCACGACGCAAGGCATCGGATTGACCCTTCCGGAACCGCCCCTCGTGGGTTGGGTGGACGGTGCGGTCATCAGCTTGGACGACACGACGGCGCCTGCGGGTGTGGCCACGTACGTCGCCGTGGGTGGCACGCAGTACAGCACGTCGCTCGGGGGCAACATCAATGTGACCGTGACGTACGTCGATGCGCAGGTGGGTGGCATCATCGTCGGGACCTTCAGCGGTTCGGTGGTGGATGCGACGGACGACAACGTCACCATTTCACTCGGCTCGTTCCAGTTGCCGATTCAATAAGGTACCTGCGGAATGAAAAAGCCCGGTCTGCTTCAAGCGGACCGGGCTTTTTTGTCTTCAGGCGCGAAGCTTCACTCGCTGCGAATGAGGTCGAACAGCTCGCCCAAATCCGGAGCGAGGACGATTTCAATGCGGCGGTTTTTCGCTTTGTCCTCGGGGTCCACGGGGTGGTATTCGCTCCGTCCGGATGCGGTCAGCAGGGTGGGGCTCACGCCGCCAGCGCCCGTCAGCAAGTCGACCACCGCGGTGGCGCGGAGGACGCTCAGTTCCCAGTTGTTGCGCGGAATGCTGCCCGTGGATCGGATTTGGTCGGCATCCGTATGTCCTTCCACGATCACTTCAATGTCCTCTTGGACGGCCACTACTTGGGCCAAATCCAGGAGCGCCTGCCGCCCCTCTGCATTGATCGCAGTGCTCCCCGACGGGAACAACAGCTTCGCCTCGAGCGACACGTACACCTTGCCATCCCGCTGCTCCACGGTCAGCCCCTTGTCCTTGAAGCCCAGCAGCGCCTCAGCCACCCGGTTGCGCAAGGCGGTGGCGGCGGCATCGCGTGCGGCGAGCAAGGCCTCGAGTTCTTCGACGCGGGCCGAACGGGCGGCGAGTTCCTTGCGCCGGGATTCGAGGTCTGCGCCCAACGCCACGAGCGAGTCTTCCTGCGCTTGCAGTTCTTCGCGGGTGCGGGCCAGGTTGCGAAGCAGGGCCTCGTTTTCCGCGATCATCTGCGCCAAGCGGTCGGAACTTTGTTCATTGAGCACGTCGTTCAGTTCGCGCAGTTCGTTGATGCGCTGCCGGCTGCGGGCCAAATCCCGACCCAGCTGCGCCGTGTCCGCCTCGAGCTCTGCCCGCGCTTCCTCCAACACCCCCACGCGCCCTTCGAGTTCGCGTCGGTTGATCTCAGCATCGCCTTGAGCCAAACGCGCCGCCGCTTGCGCCTCGCGGAGTTCATCGCGCTCGGCTTCCAGCGCTTCGTAGGATTTCATGCTGACGCATCCGGAAAGCACGGCAGTTGCAGCAAAAAGAAGGAGGGATTTGTTCATGGGTTGTGGATTTTAAAAAAGCTTGTTGCAACATTCAGTGCAACTTTTGCGTTATCCTTGTGTTGCAAGATGATGAAACTCCGTCACATTTTGGGAGCCCTGAACGGGCTCAAGCATTGGGTCGACGCGCATTTGTCATGGTTCTTCACCAATGGAAACAAGGTGAAGGTCGAGGAGTGGAATGTACCGACGCAGGACGATCACGTGATTTGAATGCACACGTTTTGGGGTTCCGTGAAGAACCTCAAGGATTCGGTTCCGCCTTCGCGTCCAGCCCCCGATGATTTCACACCGCCGAACGGCATGCGCAAGTCGCGTTCGAGCCAGCAATTGATCCAAGCGATGCCGCTGTCGATTTGGGCAGCCACCCGGTGAGCGCGCCGCAAGTTCTCCGTCCAAATCGTGCAGGCCAAGCCGTACTCCGTTCCGTTCGCCAAGGCGATGGCCTCCTCCTCGGTGGCGAAGGGCTGCAAGGTGACCACCGGCCCGAAGATTTCCTGTTGGTTCACCTCACACGTAGGGGAAAGGCCTTCAATCAGGGTAGGCTGCATGAAGTAGCCGTTGCTGCAGCGCTCGCCTTCGGGATGGGTTGCGTTGCCGCCGCAGAGGATGGTGCCTCCGAGTTCCTTTGCTCGGGCGACGTAGGACTCAATTTTTGCCAAATGGTCGGCCGACACCACCGCCCCCATCTTCGTTTCCGGAAGGGAGGGGTCCCCGGGCACCATCTCGCTCACCTTTTCCACCAGCGCATCGCGGAACCGTTCGTAGATGGACTCGTGGATGAGGTAGCGGCTGGAGCACAAGCAGATTTGGCCTTGGTTGGCAAAGCCTGAACGCACGATGGTACGCAAGGTCAAATCGAAATCGCAGTCCTCGAAAATGATGGCGGGGTTTTTTCCGCCGAGTTCGAACGTCGTTTTCTTCGACGTGCCCGCCACGGCCCGAGCGATGTGCTGCCCGGTTGCGGTCCCGCCCGTGAACGAAATGGCCTTGATCTGCGGATGGGTGACGAGGGCTTCGCCCACCTCGCTGCCCAATCCGTGCAGGATGTTGAAGCTGCCTGGGGGGAAGCCGGCCTCGTTGATCCACTGGGACAACATGTAGGCCGTGGCCGGGGTGACTTCCGAGGGCTTGCCGATGACGCAATTGCCCATGGCCAAAGCCGGGGCCACCTTCCACGTGAACAAATAAAGCGGGAGGTTCCAAGGCGAAATGACCCCTACGGTCCCGAGCGGCTTGCGGTGCACGTAGTGCAGTTGGCTCGCTCCGGCGGCCATTCCGGCCTCGGTCAAGTACTGTTGGGCCGCCGAGGCGTAGAACCGGAGGTTTTTTTCCGCCCGCGGAATGTCGACGTGAGCCGCCAGCCCGATGGGCTTGCCGTTGTCGCGCGATTCGGCCGCCACGAGTTCATCGAAGTGCGTCGCAATGCGGTCCGCGAGTCGGTCCAAACACGCGGCTCGCTCCTCTACGGGGGTTGCCGACCAACCCGGATACGCGGCTTGAGCCGCCTCGACGGCGAGTGCGACGTCTGCGGATCCCGATCGGGGCAAGCGCCCGTATGCACGACCGGTGGCCGGCTCGATGTTGTCCAACCAGCCCCCGTCGATGGCCGGGCGGTGGGTTCCTCCAATGAAGTTCAAAATATCCATGCCGCAGGTGTTGGGGTGAGCGAGAAAGTTCTTTATCTTCGCGCTCGATTTTCGATGCCACGAAACGTGCGCAAAGGTAATCACTCCCCGATGGTGTAATGGTAACACACCGGTTTTTGGTGCCGTTTTTCCAGGTTCGAGTCCTGGTCGGGGAACCCAAGCCCGTCGCAATGAGATTGCGGCGGGCTTTTTTCGACCTCCCTAACAGATTTTTGGTTAAACGCCGAACCCAGCGGTCGATGAAAGGCCTAAATTGAGGAATCAAATCCCAATTTCATGCGCCTGAATTCCCTCTCCACCCTCCTCATTGCAGGAGCGTTTTCCGTCCTCGGCACCACTGCGGCGGTTGCCCAAGGCCCCGTTGGAACGGAGTCTTTTTGGCAGTACAACCCCGACGCCAATGGCAACGGGAACATCGCCACGTACGACCTCGTTGAATTGTTGTCCATGTTTGGCCAAGACGTCGAATTTCCGGAAGTGGTCCCCGCGGAGACCGTGGAGGGGCTAACGGCTCAGGTGGAGTGGCTCGAGCAAGTGGTGGAACTTCAGCATCAGCAGCTGACCCTGCTGGCCTTGGCGGTGCAGCAGTTGCAGCACGAGTCCAAGAGTCCTTTCACGTGGAGCGAAGAAAAGCAGGCCTGGCTGTGCAGCGAATCGTTGGTCATTGACGGGGTGATCCGGTCCGGTCGCATGGAGTCGGGTTCGGCGCGCATCGGCGGCCTTTCGGCGAACTGACTCCTTCGGTGTGAATGAAAACGGCCCGGACTGCGAAGTCCGGGCCGTTTTCATTTCCAGCGGTGCCGTTCACTGCCCTTGAAGGAGCGCCTCCACTTGGCTCGTTAACAGGAGCAGGGCCTCTTCCAATTCGGTGACCCGGGTGTTCAAGGAGTCGATGACTTCCATGGGGTTGGTACCTCCGATGAGAAGTGTTTCGTGTACTTCAACTGTTCCGTCGTTGGTGACCGTGAGGGCATTGCTGCGGGCTTGCAAGGCGCCGTTGCCCACTGCGAACAACAGGCCGGGAACTTCGAGCGTGTTGTATTGTCCTACCACGAAACTCTGGTCGGCATCGGCGACGGTGGACAATCCGAAGGCCGCCGAAGAGTTGTTCAGGGCTTGGGTTTGGCGTCCGTGGGAGGAGCTATAAAGGCCGGATGCCACGGTCTGGTAGCCCTCGGCGTGGGCGGCATAGCCCGTCGCGTCGGATTGGAATCCCTCGGCGTGGCTGTTGCTTCCGCTGGCCAACGTGGCGTCGCCCTCGGCGTGCGAAGCGGTGCCGGACGCCACGGTGCTGCGGTTCTCGGCGTGGCTGTACAAGCCGGTGGCATCGGTCAAGTAGCCTTCCGCGTGCGCGGCCGTGCTGCTCGCCAGGGTCACGTAGCCTTCGGAGTGCGCGTAGTTCGCTGTGGCGTCCGTGGCGTAGCCTTCGGCGTGCGATGCCGTGCCGGAGGCGTATGAGCTCATGCCTTGTGCGTGCGAAGCCACTCCCGCGGCCGTGCAGCCTTCGCCCGCAGCGCTAGAACAGGTGGCGGTGGCGTTCGTCAGTCGGTTTTGGGCGTGGCTGTATGCGCCTGAGGCGGTGACGTTGAGGCCACTGGCTTGGGCAAAGGCCCCGGTCGCATTCGCGTTCAGGCCTTGACTCAGGGTCGTTTCAACGCGCAAGGCGCCGTGGACGAATGCCACATCTTGGTTGCTGATGAGCGAGTCTTGGAACAAGGCCAAACCCAATGAGTCCCGCGCAGCGGCCGCATTGGTGGAACCCGTTCCTCCGCCCGCCACGGGCAGGACGCCCTCCACGAGGAAGTTGCCTCCGTAATAGGGAAGGAACTGGAGCAGATCGCCGATTTCGATTTCACCGTTGCCATCGTAGTCGGGATTGTAGGGGAATCCGGACGCGGTTTGGCCTGAAGCGGGAAGGGCCAATGCCATCGCGAAAAACCATCCGCTGGCACACAACATGAAGGGCTTGCTGAGGTGTTTCATACGTTAAAAATACGCAGAAAAGCCG
Source organism: uncultured Comamonadaceae bacterium (assembly GCA_964390365.1). Classification (GTDB taxonomy): domain Bacteria; phylum Bacteroidota; class Bacteroidia; order Flavobacteriales_D; family Sanyastnellaceae; genus JALQTD01. The sequence goes on from CAYMHW010000004.1 coordinate 43,855, forward strand.
CCCCTTTCGGAACGGCTCTTCGGCGGATTGGGGGCAATTGCCCAAAATCGAACGATTCGCTTACTGGATGACCATCAACAAGCGCGATACGCGGTCATCCTCAGTGGAAATCATGACGGAGTAGGTGCCGGCTTCCAGACCCTTCACTCGGAATGCGAGGGTTTGGGGGGTGTTGGCAAAGACCTGTCCGTGGAAGATGTCGCTGATCAAGTTGCCCTGCAAGCTGTAGAGCTGGACTGCCACCTGTGCGTCCTTGTCGATGACGAAGTTGAGGAAGGCGTTGTCCGAAGCGGGGTTCGGTTGCAGCGACACGATTTCGATGCCGTGCGTACCGGTGGTGTAGCCGCTTGGCCCGTTGTCCTCTTCGTCTTCGTAAGGTCCTGCGATCGGCGGAGACGGCAAGCACGACGTGGACTGGACGCTGAGTGCGTACTCGAAGCTGGTCGAGTTGCCGGCGCAGTCCGTGGCCGTGTAGGTGCGCGTCACCGTGACCGGTTGCGTGCAATCGAGGTCTCCGAACAAATCACCCGTTCCGTTCACGCTCGCACCATTGAAGGTTCCCGAGTAGAAGAAGTCCGCGCTGTAGCCGTAGCTGCTGTTCTTGTTGTTGGCCCCAAATCCTTCCTGCATGGCGTAATAGCCGTTCGAGGGTTGGTGGGTCATGTTCAAGATGGAACCGGCGTAATCGCCCCATCCCGTCATGGTGCCTGACGTCATGAGGTGGTACAACCAGTTTTCGTGGTCGTTCACCATCGTGCCGCACACGTAGCGGTAGGACTGCGGTCCTGGGGTCGCTAACCAGTCGGTCCAGCTCAGGCCTTCGGTGAAGGTGACGTTGATTTCCCAGCCGGCGTTGGGGTTGTCGGATGCGACCACGGTTTGGTTGATGACGAAGGTGCCATCGTCCAAATGCGTCGCCGTACCCGCAATCGATTCGTAGAACGCCTCTCCGGCAAAGCTGGCCAAGAACACGCTGTACGGCTGCATGTTGTCGCAGGTCAAATTGTCCGGCAACACCGCAGGCGTCGCCACGGTGCAGTAGCCTTGCGTGACATCGGTGCCCTGAGCGAGCGCCGGTTCGATGACCTCCTCGTACACGATTTCAGTGCCGGCATCGCAGTTGTCCGTCACATCGAGCGCACAGGCATCCGGCAACGTGAACGTTCCTCCGTACGAATCGAAGCACAGGGTAATGGTCTCGCCATTGCCCACCGCGCACGTGCCTTGCAGCACCGGGGCCGTGGAATCGGAAACGGTGAACACCTGCTGGGCGCTCGAAGTGTTGCCGCATCCGTCGGTGACGGTGAAGTTCCGCTCGATTTGGTATTCCGTGCTGCACGAGCCTTCGATGATGACGTCTTCGTATGCATAGACCAAATCCCCTTCCGCCGTCGCATCATCGCTCGCCTCAATCCACTCAAACGGCACCTCCTCGTCGCACGAAAGGGCGGCATCGGCGGGCACGTATGAAATCACTGGCGCTGCGGTATCCGTCACGGTCGCCGTGTTGCTGACGCTGCTTTGGTTCCCCGAAGCATCCGTAGCGATGTACGTGATCGTCGCTACGAACGTGCCCGGACACACCTCATCCGTGATCACCACGGTCATCTCGAGGCCGGCGTTCGCATCGCACGCATCCGAATACGTGGGCGCATAGTCCATCAGGTCGATGGCCAGCCACGCCTCGTACGTAACGATCAAGTCACCCGGCTCGGCATCGAACACCGGCGCCTCCGTGTCCACCACTTCGATCACCTGCGTCGCCGTGGCTTCGTTGCCGCACGCGTCGGTCGCCGTGAAGGTCCGTTCGAGCGTGTAGTTGCCCACGACGCCCGCAGCCACGATGGCATCGGATGCGGTGACGGTCACCGTTCCGCACGCATCTTCCGCGGTGGCGTTGGCCTCCGGCAAGGTGGCTGAACACGACACGGTGGTGTTCGCGGGCACGAAGGTGAAGGTCGGTGCTTGGTCGTCCACCACCGTCAGGACTTGGGTCGCCTGCGCGGTGTTGCCGCAATCGTCCGTCACGGTGTGCGTGCGCACGATGGTGAATTCGTTGTCGCAAGCGCCCTGGGTCACTTCATCGGTGTACGCGATGACCAGGTCTTCGGCGGCCGTCGCGTTGTCTGTTGCCGAGGCCAAATCCACCGGCAGCGCCGCATCGCAGGCCAACGTCACATCCGCCGGTACCGACACGATCACCGGTTCCACGGCATCCTCGAAGGAGAGCGTGAACGGAACCACGAGGGTGTTGCCGTCCGCATCGCTGAACGCGTAGTCCACCACGATGTCGAACGAACCACTGCACTCGCCATTCACCATCGAGTACGCCCACGTACCGGGCAATCCGGTGCCTTGGAGCGCTCCAGCAGAAGCACCGCCTCCTCCGGTTTCCTCGGAGCAGTTGTCCGCGACCACCGGCTGGTAGAACGCGAGCAGCGATTCGTCCCATTCCGTGGTTTCCATGACCGGCGCCGCGGCCAAGAACACCAATTCAGGCGCCGCCTCGTCCACCACGGAAATCACGATGCTGGTGGTGGTAATGTTGCCACAATCGTCTGCAATCGTATACGTGCGCAGCAGGTTGAACGTGTTGGAACTGAACGTTTCAATCACTTCATCGGCGAAGCTGATGTCCAAATCCGCATCGAAGTTGTCGACCGCCGTTGGCAACTCCACCGAAATCGCCTCGTCGCAAGCAAACGTGGCATCCGCCGGCGTCGTCACGACCACCGGCGCCAACGTGTCGATCAACACGATGGACTGCTCGAACGGTGCCGAAGCGTTGCCGCAAGCATCTTCGGCGACGTAGGTGCGCACGATGGTGCCGGTGCAACCTCCCGCCACGTTCGCGTCCGAGAAGCTGAGGAGGGCCGAGGAGCATCCATCGGTGGCCTCAGCATAGGCCGAATCCTGAACGAAGGCCTCAACGGCGACTTCGATGAGCGCATCAGCCGTGATTTCGGGCGCTTCCGTGTCGACGACGGTGATGAGCTGCGTGTGTTCGACCGCATTGCCTGAGCAATCCGTCGCCGTCCACGTCCGCGTCCAAACCCCCGTGCCTTCGCAAGCTCCCGCCTCGAACGATTCCGCGAATGCGACCGTGGCCGTGCTGCAGTTGTCGCTGGCCGTCAGCGTCTCCGCGGCCGGCACGCTGTTGCATTCCACCGTGAGGTCCGTCGGCAGGGCCTCATTGAAGGTGGGAGCCGTTGCGTCGTTCACTTCGATGGTGAAGGTGGCCTCGGTTGCGTTGCCACATGCATCCGCGGCCGTCAAGGTCACGAGGTGCACGTAGTTGCCACATGCGTCATCGCTCAGGACGGTGCGCGCCTCCGTGATGGTGGCTTCGGAGCATGCGTCAATGGCTTCAGCCGTGTATGGCAGTTCAGTGCAGGATTCCAGCTGGTCCGAAGGGACGAGGGTGAAGGTGGGCGGCGTGGTGTCCTCCACCTCGATCACTTGGCTGTGTGCCGTCGCATTGCCCGAGCAATCCGTGGCCGTCCACGTCCGGACGATCGTGGATTGTCCGGCGCAAGCCCCCGGAGTGGTGATTTCCTCGAAGGAAACGTTCACTGCGCCCGAGCAGTTGTCCGTGGCGGTCAACACCGGTGCCACTGGGACTTCACCGCAAGCCGCGGTGAGGTCGGCCGGCAAGGCTTCGACGAACTCCGGCGCCACTTCGTCTTGGACGGTGATGGTGAACTGCACGGCGGACGAATTGCCGCAGGCATCCGTGGCCGTGATCGTGACCAAGTGGCTGTAGTTGCCGCACGCGTCATCGCTCAGGACTTCGCGGATCTCGATCAAGGTCACGTCGGAGCACGCATCGGCGGCGAACGCGGTGTAGGGTTGCTCGCTGCAGGCGTTGATTTGGTCCTCAGGAACTTCGGTGAACGTAGGCGGCGTGGTGTCTTCCACGGTCACGACTTGCGTGTGCTGCGCGAAGTTGCCGGAGCAATCCGTCGCCGTCCACGTGCGCTCGATGGTGAAGGAACCGGTGCAGGCACCTGCGAGGGTGTCCGCGCTGAGGGCCACGGTGACGTTGCCGCCACAGGCATCGGTTGCGCTGAGCGTGGCTGCTTCAGGAATGGCTTCGCACGAAGCGATGACATCGGCAGGAAGGGTTCCGTTGAATTCGGGAGCCAAGGTGTCGATGAGGGAGAGGGTTTGGACGTGCGAAATCGCGTTGCCCGAACAATCCGTTGCCGTCCACGTGCGCACCCAAGTACCGAGGCCTTCGCACGCCGCAGGTTCCCACGTTTCCGTCAACGCCACGGTCACCTCTGCGCCGCAGTTGTCCGATGCGAACAAGGCCGGAGCCGCGGGCACGTCCGTGCAGGCGACTTCGAGGTCAGCGGGCAAGGGGCTGTCCCAAACCGGCAATTCATCGTCCTGAACGGTGATGGTGAACTGCGTCGTGGCCGCGTTGCCGCAGGCGTCCGTTGCCGTGAGGGTGACCAAGTGGCTGTAGTTGCCGCAGTTGTCTTCGCTGAGGACTTCGCGGGATTCGGTCAGGGTCACTTCCGAGCAATCGTCCACAGCCTCAGCGGTGTAGGGCGCTTCTTCGCAGGCGTTGACCTGATCTGCAGGTTCGCTGGTGAAGGACGGTGCCGTCGTGTCTTCGACGGTGACGAGTTGCGTGTGCGTCGTCGTGTTGCCGCTGCAGTCGGTGGCCGTCCAAACCCGCGTCCAAACGCCCGATCCCGCGCAAAGCCCTTCCTCGAATGCCTCCTCCACGGACACGAGCACTGCCGCGCCGCAGTTGTCCGATGCGCTCATCGCAATGGCTTCCAGCGGCTCGCCGCAAGCGAGGGTGGTGTCCTCCGGAAGCGGCCCGTTCCAAACCGGCGCCTCGTCATCCGCCACCGTGATGGTGAACTGCACGGTAGTGGAGTTGTCGCACGCGTCCGTGGCCACGAGGGTCACCAGTTGGGTCGAATTTCCACACGCGTCTTCGCTGATCACCGCGCGGCTTTCCGTCACGGTGACGTCGGAGCAAGCGTCCACTGCGACCGCCGTGTAGGGGGCTTCCTCGCAGGCGTTGAGCTGGTCCGCGGGCACGCTGGTGAAGGTGGGCGGCGTGGTGTCTTCGATGATCAGGGTTTGGACCACTTCAGATGCGTTGCCACAGTCGTCCACCGCCGTCAAGGTGCGCAACACCGTGTAGCAGCCATCCGCGGCATCCGTTGCTTCATCCGTCCACGTCACAGCCACCTCGCTGTCCGCGTTGTCCGTGGCGTTCCAACCGCCCCAATCGATGAGCGCGTCGTATTCCGAGCACTCAACGGTCACCGGTTCCGCCGTCAACAGGGGGGCGGTGGTGTCGAGCACCGTGATGGTCGTGGTGGCGGAATTCGTGATGTTGCAGAAGTCCTCGGCCGTCCACGTCCGCACGAGTTCGAAGCTGCCTTCCGGCGTGGCATCATCGCCCGTGCACAGCGCCGTTGCGGGGCCGTCGACGAAGGTGATGGTCAACGTGCCGTCCTCGAGCGAACTGCAGTTGTCTGCCGCGGTGGCTTGCGCTTCCACGCTCCAATTGCCGTTCTCGTCGAGCGCCGTGGTGGCTTCCGATTCGACGGAAAGCGTGGGCTCCGTGTTGTCGAAGAGGGTCAGGTATTGTTCCGTGGTGACCGCGTTGCCGCAGGCGTCTTGTGCAGTCCAAATCCGCACCCACGTTCCTGGACATCCCCCCGCCGTCATCGACGCTTCAACGCTGTACGTCACTTCCGCGCTGCACGCATCCGCGGCGGTCAGGGGCAGGTAATTCACGTCGGTCGGATCGCCAAGTTCCGAGCACTCCACCGAAACGAACAGCGGGTAGGGGTTGAATTCGGGTGCGGTCGTGTCCTCGATGGTGATGGTTTGGGTGCAGGAAACGGGTTCGCCCGCGTTGCCGCACGCATCCACCGCCGTGGCCGTGAACGTCCGCTCAAAGGACGAACCGCCCGCACAACCGCCCAACGCCGGGCCGTCCACAAACGTCACGTCGACGGCAACAACGCCATCGCAGCCGTCCACGGCAGTGGCGGTGGCCATTCCCGTTACAGCGGTGCTCACGTCCGCATCGCACGACGCGTTTCCTTCGAGCACGATGTCAGCGGGGCATTCGATGCTGATGACCGGGCCGGTGGTGTCTTCGACTTCGATGGTCTGCTGGCACATTGCGGTGGTGCTGTTGCCGCAGGCATCGGTGGCCGTCAGGATGAAGGTCCGGATGAAGGTGTAGCCGAGGCACGAGGTCACGGCTTCGCTGTCTTCGACGGACCAAACCGTCGTCACGGTACCGCAATCGTCCGTCACTGTGGCTTCCGGCGCGCCCAACGTCGCAACGCTCGTGTCCGCTTCGCATGCCGTTCCTTCAATAACGAGTTCGGACACGCAGTACAGGCTGATCTCCGGTGCGATGTCGTCGGTCAGTTCGATGGTTTGGGTGAAGAAGGCGGTGTTGCCACACGCATCTTCAGCGGCCCACGTCCGAACCACGGTGCCCGCAGAACCAAGGCATCCACCCGCGATGGTGGCATCCGTGTACGTCAAGGTCACCTCGTTGCACACGTCCGTCGCTTCCGCCACAACGTTGCTCAAGTCGCCACATGCCGCGGTGATCTCCGCTTCGGTGTTCACGAAGGTTGGCGGGGTCGTGTCTTCGATGTGCAAGGTCTGCACGGCCGTGGTGCTGTTGCCGCAGGCGTCGGTGGCCGTCCACGTCACGACTTGGTCGTAGTTCGTGCCGCAGGATCCGGGCACCTCTTCCACGGTCGAAGTGAGGGTCACTTCCCCGCAGTCGTCGGTCGCTTCTGGCGTCAGGTAGAAGACCTCCTCTTCGCATCCGAAGTAGATGTCCGAGGGCAGGTCGCTGATGACCGGGGCCACGTCGTCGATGCCGGTGATGGTTTGGACGTATTCGGTGGTGTTGCCGAGGCAGTCGGAGGCTTGCCAAGTGCGCGTGATGATGAATTCGTTGGGGCAGGCTCCGGTTTGGCTCGTCTCCCCGACGTAGGCCAAATCCACGTTCGCATTCGAACATCCTTCCGCCACCTCAAAGGCATCCAACTCCGCAACCGGCGGCACTTCACCGCACGTGGTCAGCACATCCGCCGGTCCGCTCACGAACACCGGTCCTTCCTCATCGACCACTTCGAAGAGTTGAACGGCGTTCCACCACAGGTTGCACGTGGGGTCGTAGGCGGTGTAGTGAATGTAAACGGCGTCCTGTCCGCAAGCCGTGGGCTCGACGACATCGTCCTCGGTCAGGTCGACGACGAGGTCGCCCACGAGGCCGATGACGGGCTCACCTTGAACCATGCCTTCCCACGAGAACCAGCCGCCGAAGCCGTATTGGCAGTTGTGGCCGTTGCCGCCGTAGCCGAGCTGGAAGCGCTTGCTTTCGCTGGTGGGCATGTGGCTGAGCGCAAGGTAGGAACCGGTATAACCGCCCAATCCCTGCAGGTAGCTTTGGTCGTTCTTAAGCACGTACGTCAGCGTGTTCGCGGTGTCGATGGTGCAGCCGTAGGCCGTGATGAGCCCATGGAAGGGGCTTTCGGCGAGGAATTCGTCGGCGGGTTGTTCGCCTTCGAAGACCATGTGCACTTGCCAGGCCAAATCCGCATTCACATTGTTCCGCACAACCCCCTCCACCAAGGCCGTTCCATTACTGAAGCGCGTGACGGTCAGCGGTTCCTCCTCAAACCAAAGGTTCGTCGGTGCCAACCCCTGTTCCGCCAAGCCGTTGATCCGGATGGCGGCATCGGGTCCGCTGCCGTAGGCGGTGCTGGCTCCGTTCGTGATGACGCCGCCCGAAACGTCGCCCACGAAGGCGCTGACCTCGAGCTCGACTCCGGTGCAGAATCCAATGGCCGTGACGTCCATCGGCTCAGTGGGCAGGTCGTCTGCGCAGGACAGGGTTTGGTCCGTCAAAGCGGGCTCGAACACGGCGTAGCAAGCCTCACACGGAAGCGGCTCACCACTGCAATCCAAGCCCATCTCCGGGTACGTGCAACTCGCGTCATCGTCCGTGGCATCCGCTTGGTAATTGCAAGCGGCCTCATCCGTGCAGCCGGGGATTTCGAACGCATCGCAAATGCCGTCGCCGTCCGTGTCTTGAAGGCAGTTGCCATCGCAATCGTACTCCACCTCCGCATAGGTGCAGCTGCCGTCGTAATCGGTGGCCGAAGGGTCGAAGTTGCAAGCAAGCGGATCGGTGCATCCTGCCACTTCAAACGGGTCGCATACGCCGTCTCCATCGTTGTCCTCCAAGCAGTTTCCGGTGCAGTCGTAGCCTTCATCGGCGTACGAGCAGCTGCCGTCATCGTCTGTGGCATCGCCTTGGAAGTTGCAGGCGGTTTCGTCGGTGCATCCGGGGATCTCAAAGGCATCGCAGATTCCGTCACCATCGACGTCGCTCAGGCAGTTCCCTTCGCAGTCGTATTCGGTTTCGGGGTAGGTGCAGGTGCCGTTTTCGTCGGTGGCCTCCGGGTCGTAGTTGCACGCATCGGTGTCCATGCAGCCGGGCACTTCGAGCGGGTCGCAAACGCCGTCCCCGTCCGTGTCCACGAGGCAGTTTCCATCGCAATCGTACGCGAATTCGGGATAGGTGCACGATCCGTCTTCGTCCGTGGCGTCCGCGTTGAAGTTGCACGCTTCGGCGTCTTGGCAACCGGCAATTTCGAACTCGTCGCAAACTCCGTCGAGGTCGGCGTCGTTGATGCAGGTGCCGTCGCAGTTGTAGCCGGTTTCGGCGTAGGTGCAGGAGCCGTCTTCGTCGGTGGCATCCGCATCGTAGTTGCACGCTGTTTCGTCCTGGCATCCTGCGATTTCGAATTCATCGCAAACGCCATCCAGGTCGGCGTCGTTGATGCAGGTGCCGTCGCAGTTGTAACCAGCGTTCGCGTAGGTGCAGGAGCCGTTTTCATCGGTGGCCTCCTCGTCGTAGTTGCATGCGGTGTCGTCGGTGCAGCCTTCAATCTCGAAGGGGTCGCAAACGCCGTCACCGTCGGTGTCCTGGAGGCAGATGCCGTCGCAGTCGTATCCAGTCTCAGCGTAGGTGCAAGAACCGTCTTCGTCGGTGGCGTCCGCATTGTAGTTGCAAGCTGAGTCGTCCTCGCAACCTGCGACTTCGAACTCGTCGCAAACACCGTCCATGTCGGCGTCGTTGATG